>JAICHS010000129.1 GCA_025924775.1 Rhodanobacteraceae bacterium | reverse complement strand
GGCGAAAACATCCTGATCACCAATCCGCGCGACATCCCTGCGTTCATCAAGACGCTCAAGCGCAACCGCTGGAGCGCGATCACCGGCGTCAACACGTTGTACAACGCGCTGCTGAACCACCCCGCTTTCGCGTCACTCGACTTCGCGCACGTCAAGTTCGCGCTGGCCGGCGGTATGGCGGTCCAGCGCGTGGTCGCCGAACGCTGGAAACACGCCACCGGCATTCCCCTTGTCGAAGGCTACGGCTTGACCGAAACCTCGCCGGTCGCTACCGCCAACCCGCTGACCATCAAGGAGTACACCGGCTCGATCGGCATGCCCCTGCCCTCCACCGGAGTCACGCTGCGCGACGATGACGGCAAGGAGGTGGCGACGGGCGAGCCCGGCGAGCTTTGTGTGCGTGGTCCGCAGGTGATGCGGGGCTACTGGCAACGCCCGGAAGAAACCGCCGAGGTGATGGATGCCGACGGCTGGCTGCGTACCGGCGACATCGCGCGCATGGACGAGAACGGCCTGTTCTACATCGTCGATCGCAAGAAGGACATGATCCTGGTGTCGGGCTTCAATGTGTACCCGAACGAAATCGAGGACGTGGTCGCACGCCACCCCGGCGTGCTGGAAGTCGCCGCGATCGGCGTGCCGGACGAGCATTCCGGCGAAGTGGTCAAACTGTTTGTCGTGAAGAAGGACCCCGCGCTTACCGAAGCCGCGTTGAAACAGTATTGCCACGACGAACTCACCGGCTACAAACGGCCGAAGTACATCGAATTCCGCAAGGATCTGCCCAAGAGCAACGTCGGCAAGATTCTGCGCAGGGCCTTGCGGGACGAAGGGAAACCGCCGCAGCCGGCCCGCACTTGATCCGTACCCGTGTTTGGGGACGCCTGCACGACCGCTGCGGGCACGTCGATGCGCGACGGCGCGCACCCTACCCGACCAGGGGCTGAATACCTTCCCAATGCCGGTTAAACGGCAGGCTCACCGGGACGCTGCAAGCGTCAACAATGCCCATAGCATCGCGTTCTAAGGATTGGGCCACCTCGGCCGCTCAGGAGAATCCACCGTGAAACGCATTGCGACAACGTTGCTCGTTGCAAGCCTCATGGCCACACCGATGCTGCTACTGCCAGCCACCGCCCACGCCGCGGTCAGCATCGGCATCGGCGTCTCGGTCGGCGTGCCGCCACCGGCATTGCCGGTGTATTCGCAGCCCATCGCGCCCGGCCCGGGCTATCTCTGGACGCCGGGCTACTGGGCCTGGGACCCGTCCTTTGGCTATTACTGGGTGCCCGGCAGCTGGGTCATGCCGCCCCAGATCGGTCTGCTGTGGACGCCGGGGTGGTGGGGCTGGTCGGATGGCTATTACCGCTGGACGCCGGGTTACTGGGGCACCCACGTCGGCTTTTACGGCGGCGTGAATTACGGCTACGGCTACTTCGGCAACGGCTATGCCGGCGGGTACTGGCGCGGCAACAATTTCTTCTACAACCGCGCGGTCAACAACGTGAACATCACCAACATCCGCAACGTGTACGTGGACAGGACGGTCATCAACAACATCAACACGAACCGGGTCAGCTACAACGGTGGCCGCGGCGGCATCGTGGCGCGGCCAAGCGCGCAGCAGCGTACCTGGGCCAGCCAGCGCCGCTTCCAGGCGACCGCGCCGCAGACACGGCAGCGCGAGACCGCCATGCGCGACCCGGCGCAACGTTTCAAGGCCAACCGGGGACGCCCGGCGGTATTCGCGACCCAGCATGCGGGCAATTTCGGTGGCCCGCATGCGGTACGCGCGCCGGCGCCAGTCAACAGCCGCATGGTGGCGTCACCGGAACGCGCACGCCCGATGGCACGCGCGCCGCAGCGTGGCATGGTGGAAGCACCGCGCGACCGGGTACAGCAGCCGAACCGTCCCGCGCAGCAGCCACCGCGCCGGGAGCGCGAACGGGTCATGCAGGCACCGCGCGAGCGCGCGCAGCCTGCGCGGCCGATGGTCCAGCAGGAACGCCGCAGCGCGCCCGCACAGGAACGTGCCTACGAGCGGGCGGGTGCCGCACGCGCGCGCGGCGGTGAATACCGCGGACCGGCAGCTCGCCCTGCCCCGGCCACGCGGGGTGCGCCGCCCTCACGCGGCAACGAGCGCGGCAAGGCTCGTCCGAAGGATGACAACGGCCCCGGCCATTGAGCGACCTGCAAGCACGAACGCGGGGCGGTCCGAGGACCGCCCCGCTGTTTCCGACCTTGGCGCTCAAGCCTGGTCGCTGCCTTCCTCCCAGGCCTCAAGCGTGTCCGCGTAGCCACCCAGCAACGACCACAGGGCCGGCTGGGTGTCTTCCGGAATGCGTGCGTAGGCCAACGCCACGGACGCGACACTGATCCGCACCACTTCGGCCAGCACATGCACGTTGACCGCCTCGCCAAACAGCATGTCGAGTACCCACACGTCGCCCGGCCGCCCATGCCACCCGGCCGGGCGGGATACCCGGGCGCCGGTGGCCGAGATGTCTTCAAGATCAGTCTGCCAGACGTCGCCGCGCCGGCTCATCAGGACTGCGGTCTGGCGCACCATGCGCGCATGCCGCAGGTGCGCATCGGGCGCCCGTTCCGGTTTGTATTCGCTGGCCACGTTGAACATTCCCCTGTTGCCTCGCATCACGTGTACCGCCCGGCGAATGGCGAAGAACGCGTCCGGACTGCTCCCGATCCTTTGCTAGCAAGATGCGGGCCAAAAAGGTCGCGTGCATGAAATCGTCCGCTGGACTTGCTGCCCGTTCGGCCTTACCCTACGCAGCATGAGGTCGCTGTGGGGTGGCGCCGGCTCGAAGGCCACGCCGCTCGCAAGGCGGCCACGCACCGGCCGTGGGCGGCAGGGTTCCAGGGGTCGCTGCTTCAACCCGCCCGGGCGAGGCCGGCACTGCCGGCCAATGAAGTCGGCAACATGCGGGCCAGCAGGCGAACGGCCGGCTGGCCGCTGACCTGGATTGAATTCACCGCATCCGACCTTGGGATGATGGCACCCCAGCGGAGCTGCTTCCCGCCCATGGCGGGTCGCGCCGTGGCAAACCATGCATGAATGATGTTCGCAAACCCGCGGCTGCCGGCGTCGAGCGCGTCGACGGCCCGCTTCAGGCAAGTGCCGAATGAGCACCGAACCGCAACCTGGTGAAACCGCGGCGGCCGTTGTTGACGCACCCCGCACCGACGCGCCACGTCAGGAAGAAATGCCGTTGGCCGTCGTGCACGGCCAACCGCTGCTGCAAATTCCGCAGGACCTGTACATCCCGCCGGATGCGCTGGAAGTCATCCTCGAGGCCTTCGAAGGCCCGTTGGACTTGCTGCTGTACCTGATCCGCCGCCAGAACCTGAACATCCTCGATATCCCGGTGGCGGAGATCACGCGCCAGTACATGGACTACATCGACGTGATGCACGAGATGCGGCTCGAGCTGGCGGCGGAATACCTGGTGATGGCCGCGATCCTGGCCGAAATAAAATCGCGGCTGCTGCTGCCGCGGCCGCCAGTGGAGGAAGGCATCGAGGAAGACCCGCGCGCCGAGCTGGTGCGCCGCCTGCAGGAATACGAACGCTTCAAGCAGGCCGCCGCGGACTTCGACGCGCTCCCGCGCATGGAGCGCGACCTCGACGCCACCCAGGCGTTTGTGCCCGACCGCAAGGTCGTGCGGCTGCCGCCGCCGGTCGATTTGCGCGAGATGTTGCTGGCCCTGCGCGACGTGTTGCGGCGCGCCGAGCTGACTGGTCACCACGAAGTCGAACGCGAGCCGTTGTCGGTGCGCCAGCGCATGGGCGACGTGTTGCGCAGGTTGGGCGATGGGGCATTCCACCGCTTCGAAACCCTGTTCGACGCGTCCGAAGGCCGCCTGGGCGTGGTGGTGACTTTCCTGTCGTTGCTGGAACTGGCCAAGGACAGCCTGGTCGAGATCATGCAGGAAGCGCCGCTGGCAGCGATCTACCTGAAAGCGCGCGCCACGGCCGACGCCGCGGCTTGACGCGGCACGCGCCGTACCATCGGGCCTTCACGCCCCCAAGACCCCGTTGCAACCCAGCTCCCGTCGACCCGCCGTATCCGCGAACCGCTTATGCAATCTCACGAGGCAAACCCTCAAGTGGAACCACAGAAAATCGACAACATCGTTGAAGCCGCGCTGCTGGCGGCCCAGCAACCGCTGACCCTGCCGATGCTGGCGGCCCTGTTCCAGGACCCCGACGAAGTCGGCCACGACGCCATCGCACGCGCCATCGAAAACCTGACCACCGCCTGCGCAGGTCGCGGCGTCGAACTGGTCGAGGTGGCATCGGGCTTCCGCTACCAAGTGCGCGAAGACGTGCATCCATGGGTGGCGCGGCTGTGGGCCGAACGCCAGACCAAGTATTCGCGCGCCCTGCTGGAAACCCTGGCATTGATCGCCTACCGCCAGCCCATCACGCGCGGCGAGATCGAGCAGGTCCGCGGCGTCACCGTCGCCACCAGCATCATGCACACGCTGGAAGAACGCGAGTGGATCCGTATCGTCGGCTACCGCGACGTGCCCGGCAAGCCGGCCCTGTTCGGCACCACGCGCCAGTTTCTCGATTACTTCAACCTGAAGTCACTGGACCAGCTGCCCACACTCGCCGAAATCCGCGAGATCGCCGACCCGCAGTTGGCGTTGGCGCCCGCGATCGTACCGGACGCGCCGGCTGCGGCGGATGCCCCGTCCGATCCCGAACCTTCCGTCGCGGATGGCCCCGCGTCTCCCGAAACCCCACGCACTGCAGAGGATGCTGTATGAGTTCCACCCCACGTTCACTCTTGACCCTGAAGCGGCCCGCCGCGCAAGACCGCGACGACGCGCTCGAGGAACGCCTGCACAAGGTGCTTGCCAACGCCGGCCTGGGTTCCCGTCGGATGCTGGAGCAGCGCATCGCGGGTGGCGAAATCCGGGTCAACGGCACGGCGGCGGAAACGGGATCCAGCGTGCGCGCGGGCGACCGCGTGGAGGTGGACGGCAAGCAGTTCGTGGTCGCAACCGACCAGCACGACCACGCGCAGGTATTGCTCTATCACAAGCCCGAGGGTGAACTGACCACGCGCGACGATCCCGAGGGCCGGCCGACCGTGTTCGAAAACCTGCCGCCCCTCAACGGTTCGCGCTGGATTTCGGTGGGGCGGCTGGATACCAACACCACTGGCCTGTTGCTGCTGACCACCGACGGCGAACTCGCCAACGCCTTGATGCACCCCAGCCACGAAACCGAGCGCGAATACCTGTGCCGCGTGCACGGCGAAGTGCCGGACGAGATGCTGGAAAAGCTGAAGGCAGGCGTTGAACTGGAAGACGGCCCCGCGCGCTTCGACGACATCCAGGTCGTCAGCCGCGGCGGCAGCCACTGCTGGTTCCGCGTGGTGCTGCACGAAGGCCGCAACCGTGAGGTGCGCCGCATGTGGGATTCGCAGGGCCTGCTGGTCAGTCGCCTGAAGCGCATCCGCTACGGCAACATCGAGCTGCCGCGCGGCCTGCGCCCCGGCCAGAATGAGCTGTTGGGCGAGGATGCGGTCAAGTCGCTGCGCGAACTGGCGGGTGCGGGCCCGGTGCAACCGACCCTGACCTTGAAGCCCGTGTTGCACCAGCGCCACACGCCGCGCGGCGTTACCGAAGTGCGTCCGTCCGGCCAGACGCCGCACGCCTGGACTGGCGTCCGCCACGACGAAGCGCGTGAACTGACCGCTTTTGATCGCGTGCGTCCCGACGATTTCAACAACCGTGGCAAACGTCGGCGCGGCCCACCGCGCGGCGATGTCAACGGCAACGTGCTGAAGCCCGACAAGCCCGCAAGTCGGCCGCGTCGCAAGGGCCGCGGCGTGGCACCAGGGCAGGAATTGCCTTCCGTGCGCACCTGGTTTGCCGGCGACAAGCGCCCCGGCAACGGCCAGAAGACCCGCGGCAACAGCAACGGGCGCAGTCCGAATCGTGGAGGCCCGGGTGGCAACGGCCCACGTGGTGGCGGCCGGAGCGGCAGCAGCCCGCGCGGTGCTGGCCGTGGTGGGAATGGCCCGCGTGGCGGCGGCCGCGGCGGCAACGGCCCGCGTGGTTGAATCTGCATACCGGGGCGCGCGCCATGACCAGCAAACAATCCGTCACCCTCTGGCACAACCCACGCTGTTCAAAATCTCGCGGTGCGCTGGAATTGCTGCGGGAACGTGGCGTCGAGCCGACCATCGTTGATTACCAGAAGAACCCGCCGACGGTTGCGGAAATCGAACACGCACTCAAGCTGCTGGGCCGCGCGCCGCGCGACCTGATGCGCAAGGGCGAAGCGGTCTATGCGGAGCTGGGGCTCGACGACCCCAGCCTGACGCACCAGCAGCTCATTGAAGCGATGGCTGAGCACCCGATCCTGATCGAGCGGCCGGTCGCGTTCGCCAACGGCAAGGCCGCCATCGGCCGACCGCCGGAGGATGTACTCGCGATCTTGTAGAGGCGCGCCATGCGCGCGACCCGTAGCGCAGCCAAAAGCAGGAGCAGGCGCTACGCGCCGGGCTGCTCCTGCAGAAGTTCGAACGCGTCCGCGTCCATCCACGCCGGAAACTTCCGGCGAAACGCCGCCAGCGCCGCCGCGTCGAGCGTGGCCGTGACGACCTGCTCCTGC
>JAICHS010000128.1 GCA_025924775.1 Rhodanobacteraceae bacterium | reverse complement strand
GTTGAGCTTGCCGGTCGAATCCGTACGCACTAGATTGGTGCAATGCTTCGCACCAATGCAGACACCGAAACCCTCGACGCGCTCGCCACGGGCGTGGCGCGGCTGGACGGGGAAGGTCGCGTGGTCCACGCCAACCACGCGTTTGCGGAGCTGGTCGGTTGCGGCGCCTCGCGCCTGCATGGGCACACGCTGGCGATATTGAAGCCGGCGGGCGACCACCTGCACGCGCAGGCGGCCCAGGTGACGGCGGAAGACATTTCGCGCACGTTTCGCGACGTGACGGTGTGCGCCGCGCCCGGGCACGAGGCCCACCTCGACTTCACGTTTACGCCGACCACCGGCGGCAGCCTGGTCGAAGTGCATCCGGCGCTGCCCACGGCGCCGACGCCGCGCGTGTCCGAATCGCTGCGCGGTTTCGCGCATGAAATCCGCAATCCGCTGGCGGCGATCTCTGGCGCCGCACAACTGCTGCAACAGGGCACCGCCGATACCCGGCAACGCGAACTTGCACAGCTGATCCGTGACGAATCGCAGCGGCTCGCCGAACTGTCCGAGCGCTTGCTGGGCGCCCGCAACCAGATGGCGACGCGCGCCATCAACGTGCATGCGCTGCTGGAACGCGTCGCGGAGCTGCTGGCGGCCGAGCCCGCCGACGTGGTGCTGGTGCGCGATTACGACCCCAGCCTGCCCGCGTGGCACGGCGACCCCGACCGCCTGCTGCAGGCGTTGCTGAACCTGGTGCGCAACGCGGTCGAGGCGAACGCGCACCGTATCGTGCTGCGCAGCCGCGCCGAAGCCGGTTGGCGCGACCGGCACGACCAACGCGTCCCGGCTCTGCGCCTCGAGGTCGAGGACGACGGCGACGGCGTGCCAGACGCGCTGGCGGCGACGCTGTTCGAGCCGCTGGTTTCCGGCCACGCCGGCGGCAGCGGGCTCGGTTTGTCGCTGGCGCGCGAAATTGCGCGCGAACACGGCGGCGAACTGGCCTGGCAACGCCGGGGGCGCGGGACGTGCTTCACGCTGCTGTTGCCGCGCCGGCCCCACGGAGGCGCGGCATGAGCGAAATATGGACCGTCGATGACGATCGCGGCGTGCGTTTTGTGCTGGCCACCGCCCTGCGCGACGCGGGTCACACGGTCACGGAGTTTGCCGATGCCGAAGCGGTCAGGCGCGCGCTGCGCCAACGGGTCCCGGAGCTGATGATCTGCGACGTCCGCTTGCCCGGCACGGATGGCCTGGCGCTGCTGCGCGAAACCCACGCCGCGCATCCGCGGCTGCCCGTGATCGTGATGAGCGCCTTCACCGACGTCGCGACCACCGCGGCGGCCTATCGCGAAGGCGCCGCCGATTACCTGCCCAAGCCGTTCGACCTGACCCAGGCCACGACCGCCGCGCAACGCGCGCTGACGCAGGCGACGGCGGCACAACCGGGCGCCGCGGCGCGCGGCGCGCGCACGGAACACGCGCTGCTGGGTGAAAGCGCGCCGATGCGCCAGGTGTTCCGGCTGATCGGCCGCGTCGCGGCCAGCGACTTGAATGTCCTGATCACGGGCGAAACCGGCACCGGCAAGGAGCTGGTCGCGCGCGCGCTGCACCGCGAAAGCGCGCGCCGCACGCGTCCGTTCGTCGCGCTGAATACGGCCGCGATCCCGGCCGAGCTGCTGGAATCGGAGTTGTTCGGCCACGAAGCCGGGGCCTTCACCGGCGCCCTGCGGCGCACGTCCGGCCGCTTCGAACAGGCCGAAGGCGGCACCTTGTTTCTGGACGAAATCGGCGACATGCCGTTGGCGCTGCAGACGCGGCTGTTGCGGGTACTTGCCGGCGGCGAGTTTTACCGCGTGGGCGGACGTGAGCTGATCCGCAGCGACGTGCGCGTGCTGGCCGCCACGCACCAGGACCTCGACGCGAAGGTCGCGCGCGGGGAATTTCGCGCCGACCTGATGCACCGGCTCGACGTGCTGCGCATCCAGCTGCCGCCACTGCGCGAACGGCGCGCCGACATCCCGCTGCTGGCGAAACAGTTTCTGGCCGGGGCCGCGACCGAACTGAAACTGCCGGAAAAGCATTTCGCGCAGGCCGCGCTGGCGGCGCTCGCGAAAATGGATTTCCCGGGCAACGTGCGGCAGCTGGAAAACCTGTGCCGCCGGCTGGCGGTGGTCGCGCCGGGCGCCACGATCCGGCGCGAGGACCTCGATGAGGCGGGCGCGCACGCAGCCGCGCCACGCGGGTCGTCATTGCCGTGGGAGGCGGCGTTGCGGGCGTGGGCCGACGCGGAACTCGCCGGCGGCGCCGAAAATTTGCACGCGCGCGCACGCGCGCACCTGGACCGCGTGCTGCTGGAAGCGGCCCTGGCCGCACACGCGGGACACCGGCAGCACGCGGCGAAGGCACTGGGCCTTGGCCGCAACACGCTGACGCGCAAGCTGGGCAGCTCGCGCCGGCGCCGACATACACACGACAACGAGGGGTGACGCGCATGACCATCACGGTACGTGCGGCAAATATTTCCGACATCGAGTTTCTGGTGGCCTGCAACGCCGCGATGGCGCTGGAAACCGAACACAAGGCGCTGGACCACAACGTACTGGAGCTCGGTACGCACGAAGTGTTCGCCGACTCGCACCGCGGCTTCTATCTGGTGGCGGAACAAGATGGCGTGGCGGCCGGCTGCCTGCTGGTCACCTACGAATGGAGTGATTGGCGCAACGGCGACTGGTGGTGGATCCAGAGCGTGTACGTCACGCCGGCCAGCCGCCGCCACGGCGTGTTTCGTGCGCTGTACGCCTGGGTGGAGGCGCACGCACGCAGCTCCGGTGCGGTCGGGCTGCGGTTGTACGTCGAGCGCGACAACGCGCGCGCGCAACAAACCTACGCCGCCCTCGGCATGCAGGAAGAGCACTACAAGATGCTGCGGCGCGAGTTTGTTGAATGCTTGTAGGCGCGGGCCATGCCCGCAACCGGTACCGCCGCGGCCTCGGGCAACTTCGCGGGCAAAAGCAAAAGACGGCGCCGCGCGTGGGCCCGCGCCTACAATGAAACAAAACGACGAGGAACCGGGCATGACCTCTCAAACGCGCCGCGTCGCCGTACTGGGCGGCACCCGCATTCCGTTCTGCAAGCGCGACACCGCCTACGCCGACCTCGGCAACTTCGGCATGGCGGTGGAAGTGCTGGGCGCGCTGGTTGAAAAGTTCGGCCTCAACGGCATGGAGCTGGGCGAGGTTGCGTTCGGCGCGGTGATGAAGCACCCGGCCGACTGGAACCTCGCGCGTGAGGCGTTGCAGTCATCCGGCCTCGCGCAAACCACGCCGGGTTTCACCACCGCGCGCGCCTGCGGCACTTCGCTGGACAACGCGATCCTGATCGCGCAGAAAATCGCAACAGGCCAGATCGAAGTCGGCATCGGTGGCGGCTCGGACACCACCAGCCAGGTGCCGCTGACATATTCGGACCGCCTGCAGCAGCGGTTGCTGGATTTGAACCGTGCCAAAACGCTGGCGCAGAAACTGCGCGCCGCGACCCACGGGTTCCGGCTGCGCGAGCTGAAACCACAGGTGCCGGGCGTGGTGGAACCGCGCACCGGCCTGTCGATGGGCCAGCACTGCGAAAAGATGGCGCGCGAATGGAAGGTTGGCCGGGCCGAGCAGGACCAGTGGGCGCTGGCCAGCCACCGCAAGCTGGCGGCCGCCTACGACGCCGGCTTTTTCGATAACCTGGTGATTCCCTTCCGCGGCGTGGCGCGCGACAACCTGCTGCGTGCGGACACCACGCTGGAAAAGCTGGCGGCGCTGAAGCCCGCGTTCGACAAGGCCTCGGGCAAGGGCACGCTGACCGCCGGCAATTCATCCGCGCTGTCGGACGGCGCGGCGGCGGTGCTGCTGGCCAGCGAGGACTGGGCCGCCGCACGCAAACTGCCGGTGCTGGCGTACCTGACCTTCGCCGAGGTTGCGGGCGTCGATTACGTGCACGGCGAAGGCCTATTGATGGCGCCGACCATCGCGGTGCCGCGCATGCTGCAGCGCGCGGGCCTGACGTTGCAGGGTTTCGACTTCTATGAAATCCACGAGGCGTTCGCGGCGCAAGTGCTGTGCCAGCTGCGGGCGTGGGAGTCGGCCGACTACTGCAAAAACCGGCTGGGGCTGCCGGCGCCGCTGGGCGCGATCGACCCCGCGAAGATCAACGTCCACGGTTCCAGCCTGGCCACCGGCCACCCGTTCGCGGCCACCGGCGCACGCATCGTGGCGACGCTGGCCAAGCTGCTGGCGCAGAAAGGTTCGGGGCGCGGCCTGATCTCCATCTGCACCGCCGGCGGGATGGGCGTGGTCGCGATCCTGGAGCGATAAGCCCGGCGAAGTTGCTTTGGTGAAAAGTCAGGCCATGGATGGCCGTGGTGGTCTTTATTCGTGAAAGACCATCACGATAAGCAGTGAACCGATCGTGCGGCGTTCAGGGATGAACGCACTCAAGATATCTTGAACAGCGTCGGCTTCCACGCACCACTGGAATAGGAGTCGCGGCGACGGCGCTGCATCAGGACGATCGCCTCGGCGCGACGGGCGTCGGCCCAATCCATGCGCTCCGCGCCCAGCTGCGTAGGATCCACGCCACGATGCGCCGCCTCTTCCTTGCGCCACTCACAGAAATCGTCGTACGCCTCGATTTCGTAGCGCAGGTCGTTCCGGCACAGCTCGATCATGATCGCATCGTCCAGAAAACCCAGCACCGGCACGTTGTCTGGAATCGCATCGTTGGGGTTGCCAAGGTAGGCCAACGCGGCCAGCACCCGCTGCTGGTCTTCGGGGGGCAGCTTGAACCCGACGTCCCGGGTCATCGAGATCAGGGACTCGACGCTGCCGAGGCGTTCGGCGATGAATGGCGGCACGCGGTTGCCGCGGGACCTGTCCAGCAACGTCTGCGCCGCGGCGATGATGGTGTCGGGATTCTTGCCCTTGAGCGACGCCTCGACATCGCGCATGCCCTTGACGAAGAACTGCAGGTCGTCGTCGCTGAGCTGGATATTGATGTCCATCGACATGGCTGGTCACTCCAAACGCGTATGGAATGCGCCAGACTACCGAGCCGCTCAAGTGGCGTCAATCGACCAATGCAGGCGCCTTGGGCGGCCTACAAAATACCCTGGACACCGGCACCGAAGGCGGTGATGAAGCGTGCGATGATGGCCGTGAGCGACAGGTTGACCTCCGGGAAATCACCCACCGGTTGCCAGCACTGCAGAAAGTCCGGATCAGTCGCCGGGATCGGCTGGCAACCGGGCTTCAGCTGGTAGTCGGTGGCGTAGGCGAACGGCCAGATGTCGAAAATCGGCAGGCTGCGCGACACATCGCCGATGGCCTGGCTGACGTCACCGATGATGGGAATGGGATGCCGCGGCGCGACCAGCCAGGCGTTGCGCGGCGCCGCGTCGCGCAGGATCGACGTGCGCACCTGATCGGCGAACACCGGATCTTCGATGATCACGCCATCTTCGGTGTTGTAGTGGACCGAACGCGGATCGAAGTTGTGCGAGCCGACCATCGCAATGCGGCCATCGACCACCAGCGACTTGGCGTGCAGGCTGATGCGCGGCCCGGGACTGCCGGGCTCGATCGGCGCCCGCCCGCCGCGGTGCGCGGAGGACTGTTCCGAGCCCAGGCCGGACAGGCGGTTGTAGTCGCCCAGCATCGCTGCCGCGTCGGCGGGGTGCGGCATCAGCTCGTGGATGCGGAAGCCGTAATCCACCAGGAACTTCTTGTGATGCTTGTATGAAAGCGCGTACACGGCGACCGCATCGGTCGAGGCCAGCGAGTTGGTGGAGACGATGACCCGCACCGGCGGCTGTTTCTGCTGCAGCGCCTTGAAGATCCTGCCCGCGCGCTTGGTCAGCACGAGATACGGGGTCTGCAGCACGATCTGGCCATGCGCATCGGACAACATCCGCATCAGGTCGGCCGTCAGTTCGCGTGAATCCGGTCCGTGCACCGCTTCGCCCTTGGACGGCAGGTCGTAGAAGTAATCCACCAGTCCGACGTTCAGGCTGTGGTCCAGCAGGTTGTCCGCCAGCCACTGCGGGTCCTCGGCGGCGGCGCGCGTCCGGGCCACGCGCTGCGGATCGGCGAACCGCGGTTCCGTCCACGGGTGGGCGTCGAATGGATGCGCCAGGATCTCGGCGTTGACGTCTTTCAGGTGCGTCAGCGGCACCGCCCGGTCGTTGTGCCAGAACAGTTCGAAGCTCTTTTCCATCTGGCGTCCGGCCACCCCGGCCACGAGCACGTCGCGGTCCAGGAAATCCATCTGCGAATCCCAGTCGAAATAGTTGTCGGCATAGTTGCGGCCGCCCACCACGCCCACCTTGTCGTCCACCAGGAACAGCTTGTTGTGCATGCGCTGGTTGAACTTGCGAAAACAGCACAACACGCTGGCGGCGTATTCGACGTAATTGCTGCGGGCGCTGTCGAAGGTCGGGTTGTACAGCTTGATGTGCAGGTTGTCGCTGGCACGCGCCAGCCGCGACAACAATTGCGGGTCATTCAACGAACCCAGCTGGTCGGCGAGGATGCGCACCTTGACGCCCCGCCGCGCGGCCTTCACCAGCTCGTCCAGCACCAGCATCCCGGCGTCGTCCCTGGCCCAGATGTAGGTCTGGATTTCGATGGACTTGCGCGC
>JAICHS010000127.1 GCA_025924775.1 Rhodanobacteraceae bacterium | reverse complement strand
TCGCGCAAGGCGACCCGCTTCAACGCGCCGAGCGGATTGCCTGCTGCCAGCGCGCGCGCAGCCGCCGTGATCAGCGCGTCCATCGGCACGGGCCGGTCTGCAATCGCGCCACGATTGTTACTCCCACCCTGGCCGCCGGGTGCCTAATCTAACCCACGATCCCCCGCGCACCGCGGCGGGCGCCGAACGACGCTGAAGGAGACACGACCATGACGACCCATCGGACTGGCACACGCGAGGAATGGCTGGCCGCGCGGCTGGAGCTGCTCGAGGCCGAGAAGGCATTGACCCGGCGTAGCGATGAGCTGGCGCGGCAGCGGCAGGCGCTGCCGTGGGTGCGCGTTGACAAGGACTATCGATTCGGCACCGACGATGGGCAAGCGTCGCTGGCCGACCTCTTCAGGGGCCGCTCGCAGCTCCTCGTCTATCACTTCATGTTCGGGCCGGATTATCGGGCGGGTTGCCCGTCCTGTTCGATGATTGCCGACGGCTTCAACGGCTTCACCGAGCACCTGGCCCACCACGACGTGATGCTGTGGGCGGTCTCGCGGGCGCCGCTGGCGAAACTGCAGGCGTACGAGCAACGGATGGGCTGGACCTTTCCGTGGGCGTCCTCGTTCGGGAGCGACTTCAACGCCGACTATGGCGTCGGGTTGACCGACAAACAGCAGCGCGAAGGGTACGAATACAACTTCCGGAAGAATCCGGCGATGTCGCGCTCGACGCCGGATGCGCCCAACCGGTTTGCGGAAATGTCCGGCGTGGACGGACGAACGTATCTGCGCGAACTGCCGGGCATGAGCGCGTTCGTGCTCGCGGATGGTGTCGTCCACCACACCTATTCGACGTATGCGCGCGGGTTGGACGCCCTGTGGGGCGCCTACCAGTGGCTCGACCGCGCGCCACGTGGTCGCAACGAAGCGGATGGCATCTGGTGGCGTCGGCGCGACGAGTACGCCGAACCCTGAGCGCTGCCTGGAACCACGGTGATAGCCACGGCAAGATCCAGGGTGACCGCTGCCTGCGGCAATGGTTTGGCAGTGCGCGGGATCGCCGGCTGGCTGTGCCTTGCGGCGTCCCCGACGTTTGCGGCGATGGCGTTGCTGGCGGGCCTGTTCGGAGGAGGCGAGGGCATGCTGTGTGGATCCATGCCAGCGTCAGCGCTGGCGGGGATGCCACCGATGTACCTGCTGATGAGCCTGTTCCACCTGCCGCCCTGGCTCAGGCTGGCGTCCCGCTGGCGCGCCCGCGCGCCACGCCCCTGAGGCCGGGGCGTGGCAACCGATCGCTCAACGATGCGTACTGCCGGCGCTGGCGGGCGCCGCAGCCGGCGCCGATGCAGGTACCGGGCCATCCGTCGCAGCGGGTGCGACGGCCGGCGCCGAGTTCGCGATCGACAGCGGCCGGGTGAAGGCCTGCTTCGGCAACACGGCGTGGGCGAGTTTCGGATCCTTGTTCAGCAGCACGACCTCGTCGGCCATCACGTGCGCGGCTTCGTCCAGCTCGATGTCCTTGGCCTGCTTGGCGGCTTTTTCGCGCGCCACCGAGGCCTTCACGCTGCGTTCGCCCGGGGTCAGGCCGTCATCCGGTTCCAGTGAAATGGTGGAGATGTCGCCCAGCGCTTCGCGGCGTTTCTTGAACGCGGTGTCCTGCTCGTCCTGCTGCTTGCGCTCCGCCTCGCGCGTCTTGTAGTTCAGCGACACGGTCTTCTGGTCGTGCAGCTTGCGCGCGGCGGTCAGTTCGTCCAGCAGCAGCTTCCACGCGGGGTCGGTCTTGGCGCGCGCATCGTGCTCGGCGGTCAGCGGCGCCACCAGCGGCTGCTGGTCGGCCACGGGCGTGTACGTCGCGGGGGGGATGTGCGTCCACTTCAGCGCGTTCGGGTAGCTCGACTCGCCGTAGTCCTTGTAGCCCACCGAGTGCGGGAACAGGATGTCCGGCGTGACGCCGTGCAACTGCGTGGAATCGCCGTTGACGCGGAAGAACTCGTCCACCGTCATCTTCAGCTCGCCGAAGGTCGGCTTGGTGTTCATCGCCAGCTGGTCGAGGCTGGTAAGCGTCTGCACCGTGCCCTTGCCGAAGGTCTGCTCGCCGATGACCAGGCCGCGGCCGTAGTCCTGGATCGCGGCGGTGAAGATTTCGCTGGCCGAGGCCGAGCCACGGTTCACCAGCACTGCCAGCGGGCCGGTCCACAGCATTTTTTCGTCGGAATCCTGCTCGTCGACCTGACCGCGGCTGTCGCGCACCTGCACCACCGGGCCCTTGCCGATGAACAGGCCGGACAGGTTGACGGCTTCGGACAGCGAGCCGCCACCGTTGTCGCGCAGGTCAACGATCACGGCGGAAACCTTTGCCTGCTTCAGCTGCGCCAGCAGTTTGGCAACGTCGCGTGAGGCGCTCTTGTAGTCGGAATCACCGCGCCGCCGCGCATCGAAATCCTCATAGAAGCTCGGCAGCTCGATCACGCCCACCTTGATGGTGCGGCCGCCGTCCTGGACGTCGATGACTTTTTTCTTGGCGGCCTGGTCGGCGATGTTGACCTTGTTGCGCACCAGGGTGATTACGCGCGGCTTGGCGTCCGGGCCGCCTTCGGCCGGCAGGATCTCGATGCGCACCACGGTGCCTTTCTTGCCGCGGATCTTGGCCACCACGTCGTCGATGCGCCAGCCGACGGTGTCGACGATCGCGCCGCATTCGCCCTGGCCGACGCCCACGATCTTGTCGCCCACTTCGAGCTTGCTGGATTTCGCAGCCGGGCCGCCCGGCACCACCTCGCGGATCACGGTGTACTCGTCGTGTTCCTGCAGCACCGCGCCGATGCCTTCCAGCGACAGCTTCATGGTGATGTCGAAGTTCTGGCTGGCGCGCGGACCGAAGTAGTTGGTGTGCGGGTCGATCGCCATCGCGTACGCGTTCATGAACGTCTGGAACACGTCCTCGCTGTCGAGCTGGTGCACGCGGTCAAGGTAGTTTTCGTAGCGGCGCGACAGCGTCTTGCGGATTTCGGCGTCGTCCTTGCCCGCCAGCTTCAGGCGGATCCAGTCGTTCTCGACGCGGCCCTTCCACAGGGTGTCCAGCGCCACGGTATTGGCGGCCCACGACGCCTTGTCGCGGTCAAAGGTGTAGCTGTCGCTGCCGTCGAGGGGGAAGTCCTTCTTCAGCAGGTCAAGCGCGTAGGTGGTGCGCTCGCTTGCGCGTTTTTCGTACAGGTTGAAGATCGCGAACGGTATCGACATGTCGCCGTTCCAGATCGCGTCGTCCAGCTTGCTGCGGTCGGGCGCGAACTGGTCGATGTCCGCCTGCGTGAAGAACAGCTTGCTGCCGTCAAGCGCCTTGAAGTAGGCGTCGAAGATCTTGGCCGACATCGCGTCGTCGAGCGGCATCGCCTCGTACTGGAAGCGCGTCAGCAGGCGCGCAGCCAGGATCGCGGCCTGGCCTTGGGCCGCGGTCGGCTTCAGCACCGGCGCCGGGGTCAGCTTGTATTTGGCGATCGGCGTGGCCAGCGCGCTGGACGACGAGGCCGGGCAGGCCGCGGTCGCGGGGTCGGCCCCCTTGGCGTAGGCACCGAGTGAAAAGACGAGGGCGGTCAGGACAATAAAAACGCGCTGCAACATGGACGTTCCTTGGACGGCCGCAACGGCACGGCCGGGTGCGCTCGAAGCGCTGGCAGATGTGCAATGCGCGCCAGCCGTTCGCTGGCGCGTGCGAATGCGCGGGTTTCAGCCGCACCGACGCGTATCGTCGGTGTTACGTTATCGTAAATTGGGGTGGCTGGATACGGCTGCAAGTCATGCGACGGCACGCGGCGGCGCGAGCTCGGCGGCCTGTGGTGACAATCCGAATTGTCGACCCAGCTCGGCAATCAGCACTTCCTCGACGTCCGCCAGCTTCGACGGACCACCCAAGTCTAGCATCTGCGCGACCTTGAGCCCCACGTAGCCGCATGGATTGATGCGCTGGAAGGGTTCCAGGTCCATCGCGACGTTGAATGCGAGCCCGTGGAAGGTGCAGCCGTGGCGCACGCGCAGGCCCAGCGCGGCGATCTTGGCGTCGGCGACGTACACGCCGGGCGCGCCCTCGCGGCGGACGCCTGCGATATTCCACTCGGCTAGGGTGTCGATGATCGACTGTTCGATCCGGTGCACCATGTCGCGCACGCCCACGTGCAGCCGGCGCAGGTCCAGCAGCGGGTAGGCCACGATCTGGCCGGGGCCGTGGTAGGTCACCTGGCCGCCGCGGTCGACGTGGATCACCGGGATGTCACCCGGCGCCAGCACGTGTTCAGGTTTGCCGGCCTGGCCCAGCGTGAACACCGGGTCGTGTTCCACCAACCACAGTTCGTCCGGCGTGTCCTGCCCGCGCGCGTCGGTGAACGCCTGCATCGCGTGCCAGACGGGCTCGTACGGCTGGCGGCCGAGGCGGCGGACCAGGAGCGGGAGCGGGGACGGGGAACCGGGAACGGGGAACGTTGGCATTCGGATTCAGCGATGCGGGGTGGATGGACGCGGGACCGTCTGTTGAGGCAGGCAACCGGTTCCCGCTCTTTTGTTCCCGGTTCCCCGTTCCCGCTTCACAGCGTGTACCGGATATCCGGGTCGGCGCGCAGCGCGGCGTGGGCTTGCTCGTGCTTCTCGCGCGAAGGGCAGTTGAACACCACACTCACCGACACGTAGTTGCCCTGGCTCGACGGGCGTTCGCGCACGCTGGCTTCCAGTACCGACAGGCCGAGGCCGCGCAGGATCTCGGGCACGCGCTCGCGCAGGTTGGCGTTGGCATTGCCCATCGCCGTGATCTCGAAGCTGCCGGGAAACTGGAAGCCCTGGTCGTCCTGTTTGTCGAGGTTGTGGAGTTCGCGCATGCACCAACCTTACTGGATTGCGGAGGCCGGTGGCGCCACGCTGGACGCCGAGGACACTGACACCGTAGGTGCCGGCGTGGTGGTGGTGCCATTGCCGCGGTGGAACAACAGCAGGATCGCATCCCACAGACGCTTGAAGAAGCCACCCTGTGGCGCGTCCTTGAGTACCACCAGCGGTTCGCTGAGGACCGGCTTGCCGTCGAAGCTGACCTTCAGCGTGCCGACCTGCTGGCCCTGCTTGAACGGCGCCACCAGCCGCTGCGGGATTTCCAGGGTGGCCTTGAGCTGGTCATACTTGCCGCGCGGGATGGTCGCCGAGGCGTCCTCGGCGATGCCGAGTTCAAGCGTGTTGGCGGCACCCTTCCACAGCCGCGGCGTCGCCAGTACCTGGCCCGCGGTGTACAGCGTGTGCGTGCGGTAGAAGTTGAAGCCCCAGTTCAGGAGCGCCTCGTCGCCGGTGGTGGCGGCGTTCATGTCGGGGCCGCCCATGGTCACCGCGATCAGGCGCATGCCGTTGCGCAGCGCGGAAGCCGCAAGGCAGAACCCGGCCTCCTTGGTGGAGCCGGTCTTGATGCCGTCCACCGTTGGGTCGGTCCACAGCAGGGTGTTGCGATTGTGCTGGGTGATGCCGTTCCACTCGAACGACTTGATCGCCGAAATCTTGTACTGCTCGGGGAAGTTCCTGATCAGCGCGCGCGACAGGATCGCGATGTCGTGCGCCGAGCTGTAGTGGTCGGGCGCGGGGTAGCCCGAGGCGTTGATGAAATGCGTGTTGTCCATGCCGAGGCGCTTGGCGTACGCGTCCATCATCTGCGCGAAGGCCTGCTCGGAGCCGGCGACGTGCTCGGCCAGCGCAATCGCGGCGTCGTTGCCGGACTGGATGATCATCCCGTACAGCAGGTCTTTCAGCGGCACGTCGGAGTTGAGCTTCAGGAAGCTGGTGGAGCCGTCGGTGCCGGCGCCGCCGGCGCGCCAGGCGTGCTCGCTGATGTGCACCTGGTCGTTCATGTGGATCTTGCCGGCCGCGAGCTCGGCGTTGACCACGTACTCGGTCATGATCTTGGTCAGCGACGCGGGTGCACGGCGCGCATCCATGTTGTTCGACGCCAGGATCTGGCCGTTGGCGTAGTCCATCAGCACCCACGCCGCGGCGTTCGGCTGCGGCGCCGGCGGGATCGGCGTTTCGGGGATCGTCGGCACCGGCTTGGGTGGCGTCGCGGGCTTCGGCGGCAGCGGCGTCTGCGCAAACAGCGCACCGGTGAAGGCGATCAGGGAAACCAGCAACATTGAACGCAAAGTTTTCATCAGATTCTCGTTTGTATGCGCGCATCCATGCGCGCTGCACCATGGGACTATCGATCGTACGCGACCCTTTCGCGCACATGGAAGACCAGGACGGCCATCCCTGGCCTGACATTTCGCGAAAGCTGTGCGCGCATCCATGCGCGCTGCACCATGGGACTGTCGATCGTACGCGACCCTTTCGCGCACATGGAAGACCAGAACGGCCATCCCTGGCCTGACATTTCTGAAAGCTGTGCGCTCATCCGTGGGCGCGGCAGCATGCGGTTATCGAGCGGATGCGGACCCGTCGCACGCATGGAAGACCAGAACCGCCATCCCTGGCCTGATTTTTCGCGAAAGCCGTGCGCCCGTCCGTGGGTGGTGCAATGACAAACGCCATATCGTACGCGAGCCGTTCGCAGTCATAAAGGCCGGGACGCTTCGCGCTGGCCGCTTGTTCACAAAAGCCGCCCTGTGCGGCGTCACTGGATCGCCACGCTCGCATGCGGCAGTCCCAGCGTGTCGAGTTTCGCGGTGGTG
>JAICHS010000126.1 GCA_025924775.1 Rhodanobacteraceae bacterium | reverse complement strand
CGGCAAGGCCCACAGTGGCGGTTGTCGATCCGCGTACCAGCCCGCCTGCAGTTCATCCACGATGGCCACGCCCGCGCTCCGCGTCAGGCCGCGACCGTCGCCGGGTCGCGGAACTGCAGGTGGTACAACGCCGCGTATTTGCCACCACGCGCCAGCAACTCGGCGTGGGTCCCGCGTTCAACGAGATGACCCTGGTCGAGAACGACGATTTGGTCCGCGTGTTCGACGGTGGAAAGGCGATGCGCGATCACCAGCGTGGTGCGGTTCTGCATCAGGCGCGCCAGCGCGTCCTGGATCAGCCGCTCGGATTCGGTATCCAGCGCCGATGTCGCCTCGTCCAGCACCAGGATCGGGGCATTCTTCAGCAAGGCACGCGCGACCGCGATGCGCTGGCGCTGGCCGCCGGACAACAGCGAGCCGCCCTCACCCACCCGGCTGTGGATGCCGTCCGGAAGTTCGCGGATGAACTCCATCGCATTCGCGGCTTCCGCCGCAGCCACGATGTCGGCCTCGCTGGCCCCCCCAAGGGCGCCATAGGCGATGTTCTTCGCGATGGTTTCGTCGAACAGCACCACGTCCTGGCCTACCCACGCGACCTGTGCGCGCAGGCTGCGCAGGCTGTAGTTCCCCAGCGGGCGACCGTCCAGCAACACCTCGCCGGAGGTCGGCTCGTAAAAGCGTGGAATCAGGCTGACCAGGCTGCTTTTGCCACTGCCCGAACGGCCCACCAGCGCGGTGATCGAGCCGCGCGGGCAATCCAGCGAGATGCCGCGCAGCGCCTGCGCGCTGGCACCTACATACGTCAAATGCACGTCACGAAACTCGATGTCACCATGGCAACGCTCCACCACCTGCTTGCCATCATCGTGCTCGACCGGCGCGTCCAGCAGCGTAAACAGTTCGTGCGCGGCGGCAAGCCCGCGCTGGATGTTGGCCTGCACGGTGGTCAGGCGCTTCAGCGACGGCAGGATGCCGCCCATGCACATGAACAGGCGCGCAAACGATCCGGCGGTCAGCTTGTCGTTCAACATGAAGGGGCGCGTTGCGAAGAATACGATCAGGGCCAGCGCGATCGCCGCGGCCAGTTGCACGAACGCGGTGGAAAGGCCATTGGTCGCGGCCACCTTGATGTTCAACTTGCGGGTGCGGTCGGTGACATCGTCAAACCGCTTCGACTCGTAATCCTGCCCGCCGAACACCTTGACCTCGCGGTGCGCGCCGACGACTTCCTCGACCACTCCCGTGACCCTGCCGACCACGTCCTGGATGGTCACGTTGATGCGCCGGTAGCGACGGCTGACGTAGGTGACCAGCAAGCCGATCATTGGCACCATCACCAGCAGCGCCAGCGACAGTTTCCAGTTGGTCCACAGCATCAAGCCGACCAGCCCGATCACCAGCAAACCGTCCACGATGGCGGTCCGCGCAGAGTCGGTGGTGGCTTGCGCCACCTGTTCGCTGGTGTAGGTGATGCGCGAAATCTGCTGGCCGGACGACTCACGGTCGAAGAACGCCGCGGGCATGTGCAGATACTTGTCGAAAATGCGCCGGCGCATGTCCTGCACCACACCGCGCCCGACGTAGGCCGAACCGTAGCTTTCGATATACACCGCGATGCTGCGCACGAAGAAGATGCTGATGATGATGATCGGCATCCAGAAGATCACGTGGGGGTCGCGCACCACGAACAGCTTGTCGATCAGCGGCTTGATTTCCTTGGCGAACAGCGTCATGCACAGCGAATCGACCACCATGGCCACCAGCGTGACGGAGACCACGACCTTGTACGGGCGCAACAACCCGAGCAGGCGTTTGTAGGTCGCGGCGTCCGATTCGGCGTGCGCGGCGTTGGCGTTCATGGCGAAGCCGCCGCAGTCGCCGGTGCGGTGGCGATCGACAGGTGCGTGAAGCCAAGGCGACCGATCGCGTCCATCGCGGTGACCACAGCCTGGTGTGGGGTCATGCCATCGGCGCGCAGCAACACCGGGCGCTCGCGGTCGCTGCCGGCCACGGCCTGGATCGCGCGTGAAAGCGTCGCCTCGTCGTCGCCCAACACCCGGTTGTTGGCCACGAAGAAATGGCCCTGTTTGTCGATCACGATCACCAACGTATCCGCGGCGGGCGCGGCCGGCTTGTCGCTGGCCTGCGGCAGCGCGACCTTCAGGTGCCCCTGCTGCACGAAGGTGGTAGTCAGCACGAAGAACATCAACAGGGTCAACAGCACGTCGATCAGGGGAATGACGTTGATCTCGAAGTCATCGCTCTGGCCGCTGCCAATGTGCATGTCAGGTTGCGACCCGCGCGGCGGTGCGCTGCGCGGAGGTCGGCACCGCCGTCGGGTGGGCCTGCGCGCCGGCCTGGCGCGCGTTCGACAGTTCGTCCAGCAGTGCCGCCGCCTGCTTTTCCATCTGCACCACGTAGCCCTGGACCCGTGCGCGGAAATAGCGGTGCAGGATGTAGGCGGGAATCGCGACCACCAGCCCCGAAGCCGTGCACACCAGCGCCTCGCCGATGCCGCCGGCCATTTTCATGGGGTCGCCCACACCCGAGACCATCACCGCCATGAACATCGTGATCAGGCCCAACACGGTACCCAGCAGGCCGAGCAGCGGGCCGATCAGCGCGATGGTGCCAAGCGAGCTCAGGTAGCGTTCGAGGTCGTGCACCACATGCCGGCCGGTGTCCTCGATGCGTTCCTTGATTTCCGCACGCGGCCGGTTGCGCACGTCCAGCGCCGCCGCCAGCAGTTCGCCCAGTGGCGAGTTTTCGCGCAAGGCCTGGATATGCGTCGGATTCAGTTGCTGCGAATGCGCCCAGCTGCGCACCTGCTCGCCCAGGCCCGGCGGCAGTACCGCGCTGCGGCGCAGGGTCCAGAACCGCTCCAACACGATCGCCAACCCGACCGCCGAACAAGCCAGGATCGGCAGCATGCCCCAGCCGCCTGCCTTGAAGATTTCGAACACGCCAAGCTCCGCCATCCGGTGGATTCGCGCAGGATGATAGCAGTGCGCCCACGCGTGTCAGCGTGATGCGCAGCCCGCCGTCAGTGTTCGCGCCAGTAGCGGGCTTGCCGTGCCCGCTCCATGGATGCGACGTGCGGGGGTGCAGCGGCCGGAAACGCGATCCGCAGCGCGCCGGTATGGGGCGTATTCAGCAGCGGAATGCGGAGTTTCCGGTAGCGCGCCACGACCTCGGGCGCTGGATGGTGAAAGCCGTTCAAGTAGCCGGTCGAGGCCACCGCGAACGCGGGGTGCAGCGCCTCGAGATAGGCCAGGCTGGAAGACGTCTTGCTGCCGTGGTGTGGCGCGACCAGCACCAGCGGTGGCCCGGCCGGCACCGCCTGGGCGATGTCGCCTTCCACTTTCGCCGAAGTGTCGGCCGGCAGCAGCAGGCGCCCCGACTTGCCGGTCACCAGCAGTACGCAACCGGCATCGTTGCCGTGCACCGTAACTGGTGCCGGTGGCCGCAGGGTGCGGAACTGCACGCCGTCCCACGCCCAGTCCTGGCCCGCCATGCATTGCCGCATGGGTACCGGACCGCGCGCGGGCTCGCCACCCCAAACCGGCGTAGCGGGGAACGCGGCCAGCACCGCGACCGCGCCACCGGCGTGGTCGTTGTCGCCGTGGCTGACCAGCAGCCGATCGAGCCGCGTGACCCCCAGCGCGTGCAGAGTCGGCACCACGGCGGCCTCGCCAAGGTCGAAGCCGGATGGATAGCGCGCCCCGGTATCCACCAGCAATGCGTGGTGCCGCGTGCGCACCAGTACCGACAGGCCCTGTCCCACATCGATCACGGTGGCGCGAAAGGCGCCGTCGACGGGGCGATCGATGCGCGGCCAGCACAACGGCAACAACAGCAGCAGGCCCAGTGCCCGCCCCGGTACCCCGCGCGGTGCCAGCGCCCAGACGGCCCCGACGCAGGCCAGCGCAAACGCAAGCAGTGATGCCTCGGGCAGGTACTGCATCGCGGCGGGCCACGCCGCGAGGTGTACCAGCACCCACCACAAGCCGTCGACCAGGTGCGCGCAAACCTGCAACAGCAGGCGGCCGGCCCACGGCCAGGCAAACAACAGTCCGCACGCGGCCAGATCGATCGGCACGATCACGAAACTGACGAACGGCACCGCCAGCAGGTTGGCCAGCGGGCCGACCAGGGAAGTCTGCCCGAAAAACCACACGGTCAGCGGCAGCAGCGCCAGCGTCATCAACAGTGGCGCCAGCCCGATTTCCTTGAGGTGCCCCCGCCAGCCGCGGTCGCGCGCCAACGTCCACGCCAGCAGCGCGACGCCCGCGAACGACAGCCAGAAGCCGGCCGACAGCACCGACAGCGGATCGACAATCAGGATGGCGGCCAGCGCGAGACCGAAACCCTCGCCGAAGCCGCCACCGCGGCGCAGCAGGCGCCAGCCGGCGACCACCGCGATCATCAGCAGCGTGCGCGTAGTCGGCAGCCCGAATCCCGCCAGCGCGCTGTAGGACAGCGCCGCCGGGAAGGCCACCGCAGCCTCGGCCAGCGGCCTCGCCAGCCGCAGCCCGAGTGCAGGAAGCAGCCACCAGGCCAGGCGCACCAGCCACGCCCCGAACACCGCGGCCAGACCGACGTGGAAACCCGAAATCGCGATCAGGTGGCTGATGCCGGTGGCGCGCACCACCTGCCAGTCGTGTTCATCCAGCGCGCGCTCGTCACCCACGCTGAGCGCGCGCAGCAGGCGCGCGGCAGGCGCGTCGTGCGGGAGCGCCTCCGCGATGGCATGCGCCACGCGTGTGCGCATGCCGTCCACGCATGCCCCATGACTCAGGAGCGCATTCGTCGGATCCTCGCGTACGTAGCCAGTGGCGATGATCCCTTTCTGCAGTGCCGAGCGTTCGAAGTCCATGCCGCCGGGATTGACCAGGCCGTGCGGACGTTTCATCCGTACCCGCAATCGCCATTTCGTGCAGGGCGCAAGCGCCGGCGGCGCGTGACCGCGCGAGGCGTACCAAGCAAGCCGGACCCGCCCGTGTACCGGCACCACATGGCCGGCGAACGTTGCGCTGGCGACGTCGAACTCGAAACGCGTCGACCCTTCCTGTGCCTGCGGCAGGTCCGTGAGCGTGCCGGTGACCAGGATGTCCTGCTTTTCCAGCGCGTGCGGCAGGCGGGCCTGCAGGGCAAGGTCGGCGCGCCACGCGGTCCACGCAAACGCAGCCAGCACGACCGGCAAGAGCCACAATCCACAGGGCAATCGCCAGCGCAGCCCAGCAACCAGCGCCAGCAGCCCGGCACACGCGAGCACACCGTCCAGCCAACGGGGCGGCAGCGCGGGCAAGGCCTGCACCAGTACCGCGCCAACCAGCACGGCCAGTGCGCCGACCAGCATCCCCGGTCCGTGGTGAGGTGCGCGGCGTTCCCTGCGCGCGTTCACTGCGGCCTCAGTCGGGCTGCGGCATGGGCTGCAGGGCCCCGCCCGTCAGTTCCAGCACGCGATGCATGCGGCGCGCGAGGTTGTGGTCGTGGGTGACCAGCACGATGGCGGTGCCGATCTCACGGTTGAGTTCCAGCAGCAGCTCGTACAACGCCGACGCGTTCTGCTCGTCCAGGTTGCCGGTCGGCTCATCCGCCAGCACGCACGCGGGGCGCGTCACCAATGCCCGCGCCATCGCGCAGCGCTGCCGCTCGCCACCCGACAGCTCGCCGGGCTTGTGTTCCAGGCGGTGGCCCAGGCCTACGCGCTGCAGCAGCGTTTGTGCCTGCGCGCGCGCGTCCGGAATCGCCGTGCCGCGGATCAGCAGCGGCATCGCCACGTTCTCCAGCGCGGTGAACTCAGGCAGCAGGTGGTGGAATTGATAGACGAAGCCCAGCGAGCGGTTGCGCACGCGCCCGCGCTCGGCGTCGGGCAACTTCGACAGCTCCCGGCCCAGCAATTCCACCGAGCCCTTGCTGGGGGTATCCAGTCCGCCGACGATGTGCAGCAGCGTGCTTTTGCCCGAGCCCGAGGCGCCCACGATCGCCAGCGTCTCGCCGCGCGCCAGCTCGAAACTCGCATCGTGCAGCACCGGCGTGCGCAGGCTGCCTTCCTTGTAGGTCTTGGCGATGTGGCTGACCCGCAGCACGCGGTCATCCGTCCTCACCCCCGGCGCCAGCACGTCATTCATACCGCAGTGCCTCCGCCGGCTGCGTCCGCGACGCTCGCCACGCGGGATAGATCGTCGCCAGCAGCGAGAACAAAAACGCCATGCCGGTGATCCAGCCGACGTCGCTCCAGCGCAGCTGGCTTGGCACGTTGTTGATGTAGTAGACCGATTCCGGCAGGAACTGGTAGCCGGTGAGGTTCTGGATGCCATCGGCGATCGCGGGCAGCCAGGTGGCCAGCGCCACGCCGCACACGCCGCCGACCACGATGCCCATCAATCCGACCAACATGCCCTGGACCATGAACACGCCCATGATGCTGCGTGGCGTCGCGCCCAGCGTGCGCAGGATCGCGATGTCCGACTGCTTGTCGGTCACCAGCATCACCAGCGACGACACCAGGTTGAACGCCGCCACCGCCACGATCAGCGACAGGATGATGAACATCACGATCTTTTCCATCGCCAGCGCCGAGAAAATATTCGAATACTGCTGCATCCACCCCTGCACGCGGTAGGCGGCACCCAATTCGTTGGCCAGCGTCTGCGCCACCTTGTTGGCCACGAACACGTCGTCCAGCTTCAGCCGCACGCCGCTGGGCCCGCTCATCTGGTACAGCGTTTCGGCGTCGTG
>JAICHS010000125.1 GCA_025924775.1 Rhodanobacteraceae bacterium | reverse complement strand
GAAACCAAGCTTGCGGACGACAAGTTTCCGCGCGCGGCGATCGAGGCGCTCGGCTACCACGTCGCGTATTCCGGCCAGAAGACCTACAACGGCGTCGCGATCCTTGCACGCGCGCCGCTGGAAGACGTGGTTGCGGGCGTGCCCGGTTTCGACGATCCGCAAAAGCGGGTGCTGGCCGCGACGGTGGCCGGTGTGCGCATCATCGACCTGTACGTGGTGAACGGCCAGAGCGTCGGCAGCGAGAAGTACGCATGGAAGCTCGAGTGGCTGGCCGCCGTCACCGCGTATTTGCGTGCCGAGCTGCAACGCCATGACAAGGTGGTCGTGCTGGGCGACTTCAACATCGCGCCGGACGACCGCGACGTGCATGACCCCGAGGCGTGGCGTGGACAGATCCTGTGCTCGGATGCCGAGCGCGCCGCGCTGCGCGGCATCCTGGATCTCGGCTTCATGGATTCCTTCCGCGCCTTCGTGGAGGACGCCGGCCACTACAGCTGGTGGGATTACCGGCAGGCTGCGTTCCGGCGCGACCTGGGGCTGCGCATCGACCTGATCCTGGCCAGCGCGGCGCTGCGCACGCAGATGGCCGCGGCCGCGATCGACCGCACGCCGCGCACCTGGGAGCGTCCGTCGGACCACGCGCCGGTGCTGCTGGAACTTGCGAACTGAGCGGTGCACCCCGATTATTCGGGCCATGGACGAGTTGCCCGCCATCCGCGAAATCATCGACGACGCCGAGCTCGAAGTCCTCGACCATTATTTGCGTGGGCACGCCGAGGATTCCGACGAAACCCTGTTGCTGGACGGGGTGCAC
Source organism: Rhodanobacteraceae bacterium (assembly GCA_025924775.1). GTDB lineage: Bacteria > Pseudomonadota > Gammaproteobacteria > Xanthomonadales > Rhodanobacteraceae > 66-474. The sequence goes on along the minus strand of JAICHS010000125.1, from coordinate 5,961 downwards.
GGCATGCTGACTGCGCTGGCGATCGGCCCCGACCCGGCCTTGCCCGAAGAGTGGCTGCCCGAGGTGTTGCACGCGCCGTTCGAGAATCCCGAGCAGGGCGCGACGGTGCTGGAGTTGCTGGCCAAGCTCAACGATTCGATACCCGCCGAGCTGGACGGCGAAGTGTACGAGCCGGTGCTGGGCGAGGTCGCGCAGGAGCCGCGCGCGTCCAACGACTTGAGCGCCGCTGGCTGGTGCGAGGGCTTCAGTCGCGGCATCGATCTGCGTGCGGCGATCTGGGAATCGCGTCTCGCCGAGGACGGCGAGCTGCTGGAAATGCTGAGCCCGATCATGGCGCTGGCGGTGGACGATGGCGTGCTGGCCGCCGACGTGCCGATCGCCAAGCTGGAAGGCGATGAGTACGAGGCCTGCCTGGCGCAGATCCCCGACGTGGTCGAGGCGGTCGCGCACTACTGGCGGGTGCGTCCGCCGACGGAGCGTGAGCGCACCGCGGGCGGGGGCGCGTCCTCCAACGCGTTCGGCAGCTTGCCGGCGCGTCGTGGCGGGCGTTGGGTGCATTGATTCGCGTTCACCGCTGAACGCGGCTTCGGCACGCGATTGCGTCGCTTGGGATGTTTCCGCGTCGCGCCCGGCGAACGCTGCGTTCACGCGCGGGGCATTGGTTTTGTGGCTGGAAAGGCGCATCTTGGGTGGATTCGAGAGCCCGAGGAGGCTGCCATGACCACTCGCACCATCACCCGCCGCGTGCGCGGCATGCCGACGTCCGATGGCGCCGGCGTCAAGCTGACCCGCGTGATCGGACAGCCCACGCTGGATTCGCTGGATCCGTTTCTGCTGCTGGACGAGTTCGGTTCGGACGCGGCCACCGACTACATCGCGGGCTTTCCCGACCACCCGCACCGTGGTTTCGAAACCGTCACCTACATGCTGGATGGACGCATGCGCCACCGCGACAACCACGGCAATTCCGGGTTGCTGGAATCGGGCAGCGTGCAGTGGATGACCGCGGGCCGCGGCATCGTGCATTCGGAGATGCCCGAGCAGGAACACGGCCTGATGCGCGGCTTCCAGCTGTGGGTGAATCTTGCCGCCAAGGACAAGATGAGCCAGCCGCGCTACCAGGACATCGCGCCGGACAAGATCCCCGCGGTCGAGCCCGCGCCGGGCGTGAAGGTGCGGGTGGTGGCGGGTGCAGTGTTCGGCACGCGCGGGCCCGTGGACGGCATCGCGATCGATCCGGTGTACCTCGATATCGCGCTGGAACCCGGCGCGAAATTGTCGGTGCCGTTGCCGGAAGGCCACAGTGCGTTCGCGTACGTGTTCGAGGGCGATGCGGTGCAGGTCGGCGCGGAAGTGCTGGGCCTGCGCGAACTGGGCGTGCTGTCGAAGGGCGACGTGGTGGAACTGGCGGCGACCGCCGATGCCAAGGCCGCGCGCGTGCTGCTGGTCGCCGGCCGGCCGCTCAACGAGACTGTCGCGCGCTATGGGCCGTTCGTGATGAACACGCCCGAACAGATCGTGCAGGCGATGCAGGACTACCAGGCTGGGCGGTTCTGACGCGGCGCGGCCGCGGATGACGGAGAGGGTTTCGAAGGCCGCGGCGGGGTTCCTCGCCGCGGCCTTCGAGGAAACCATCGCCAAGCTTGCTTCAGGAGCGCTGCCGGTGGCCGGCTCCACGCCTGGGCGGTTGGCGTGCCTGCCAGCGCCACCGGCCTTCCACGCACCGGGCTGGCGTGGCCAGACTTGAAATTGACTCAACAGCGCGTTGTAAAAATCTCGCTTTTCAGCGGTAGTCCGCGTGTCCATGGTGCAGATTCTTCAAGCATCGAGGCTCAGCGAACATGTCGATCTGGATCCGGAGGATGGGTGCGCGGGCCCGTGGCCTCCTGTTCGGCCGCCACGGCGTTGCAGCGTGGCGCACACCGCGTGACGCGTCACGACCGTCCCGTCGCAGCGGCGGGGTTCCGCCGCCCGGCCAATCCCCGGGTGCTGGCAAGCCGCCCGTCCATGCGTCGGCCGAGCCCGGCAGCACAGCGTCGAAGTGGGTGATTTCCGGGTTGCGCTGACCCGCGTGGGCGGCGCGCGTCAACGTCATCAGTCGCGTTCCAGCGGGCACAAAAAAAACCGGACGGCTTGCACCGTCCGGCTGGAGTCGCGCTGGCGGAGGGAGGGGGGTCTCTGCCGCGCGTACTTTCTTGATGCCTCTCGCGAGGTACCCTTTTTTATCCCGATCGAGATCAGCGCGCCTTCTTGGCGGGCGCGGCGGCGTCGTTGGCCGCCTTCAGGCTGTTGCGGGTCAGGTCGCCAAACTGCTCGGCGGTCTTCTGCGCGATACCCAGGATTTCCTGGCTGGCGGCGTAGGCGGCTTCGGCGCTGTTGCGCGCAAAGTCGAGGCCCTTCGGCCACAGCGCGGTGACGTCCTGGACTTCACGGGCTTCCATCGAATCGGCGACGAACGCGAGGTTCGACTTGGCCTGCGACTCCAGCGCCTTGACCTGCAGGCTCTGGATTTCGGAAATGCCCTTCAGCGCGGCAACCTGCGCCTTGTAGGCCTGCTCGGCGAACTGCTTGCCGAAGTCGAGCGACTGCTTCTGGAATTGGCTGTACATGATGTATCCCTCTTGCGGGGGTAGGCTTGGACTGGCAGTTACTCTAACCCATGGTTTTGTGCATTGCAACATAAATTTTTTGACGTTTAAATTTTGTTCATATAAATATATATACATCAATATGTTACATGTTATACGCGGAGGATCTAGCTATGCTGTGCCGCAGCGTAAATGGCGCGGTCGCGGCCTGGCCCGAGGCCGTCGCGGGAACCCCGCGCCAGCCACGGAGGCGCGCCGCTGTCACGCAACTGTCATCGTGTACCGCTGCAATAATGGGGTCACGGCATTGCAACGAAGCCCTGCATGCACAAACGAATCCTGATCGTCGAAGACGAAGCCTCGATCCGCGACATGGTGGCATTCGCCCTGCGCAAGGCGGACATGGAGGTCGTGCACGCCGCGGACGCGCGCGCGGCGCTGGTCGCGATCAGCGACAGGCCGCCCGACCTGATCCTGCTGGACTGGATGCTGCCGGGCATGACCGGGCTGGAGCTGGCGCGTCGCCTGCGTGGCGAGGAACGCACCGCCGAGGTGCCGATCATCATGCTGACCGCACGTGGCGAAGAGATGGATCGCGTCAACGGCCTCGAAGCGGGCGTCGACGACTACGTGGTCAAGCCGTTTTCGACGCGTGAATTGATCGCGCGCATCAAGGCGGTGCTGCGGCGTGCGCAGGGGGACGATGGCACGGGCTCGCTGGAAGCCGGCGGGCTGCGCATCGACGGGCCCGCGCACCGGGTGTACGCCGGCGCCACGCAGATCGAAATCGGCCCGACCGAATACCGCCTGCTGCACTTTTTCATGACCCACGCCGAGCGCGTATATTCGCGCGCGCAACTGCTGGACCAGGTCTGGGGCGGCAGCGTGTACGTGGAGGAGCGCACCGTGGACGTGCACATCCGGCGCCTGCGCAAGACGCTGGAACCGTTCGGACTGGATGCGTTGATCCAGACGGTGCGCGGCACCGGCTATCGGTTTTCCGTCAATCCGTGAACACCGATCGCGTGCGCGCCCGGCGCCTGGCCATGCAGTTGCGCGACCTGCGCACGGTCGCCTGCGCGCTGCCGGATGCGCTGGTGCTGCTGGATCGTGACGACCGCATCCGCTGGTGCAATCCCGCGGCGGGAAGCCTGCTGGGCGTTGCGTGGCCGCGGGATCGCGGCGTGCTGGTGGCGACGCGGTTTGGCGAAGGTGAACTCGGTGCGTGGTTGCGGGCGGGCGCGAGCGACGTCGACGACATCGCCTCGCCGGTCGCGGTAGGCGTGCGCCTGCAGCTTTCGCGGATTCCCTATGGCGACTACCGCCGTCTGTTGATCGCGCGCGACATCAGCCGGGTCACGCACCTGGAACAGGTGCGCCGCGATTTCGTGGCCAACGTCTCGCACGAGTTGCGCACGCCGCTGACCGTGATCCATGGGTATCTCGAATTGCTTGATCCCGAGGACGTGCCGGCGCTGGCGCCAGTGTTGAACGAGATGCGCGCGCAGTCGCAACGCATGCGCCAGATCGTCGAGGACCTGCTGGAACTGTCGCGCCTGGAAATGCAGCAGCACGTGGCCGAAGAACGCGTCGAGATGGCGCGCATACTGGAGTCGCTGGTCCGCGAGGCCGAAGCGCTGAGCCAGGGCCGCCACCGCGTGGTGCTGCGGGACGAGCTGCGCGCGGACCTCCTGGGTTCGCCCAAGGACCTGCACAGCGCATTCTCGAACCTGGTCAGCAACGCGGTGCGCTACACGCCCGAAGGCGGCAGTATCACGATCCGCTGGCGCGGCACGCCGTCCGGCGCCGAGTATTCGGTGGCGGACACCGGCTACGGCATTCCCGCCGAGCATCTGTCGCGCCTCACCGAGCGTTTCTACCGGGTGTCGTCCAGCCGTTCGCGCGCCACCGGGGGCACCGGCCTCGGGCTCTCCATCGTCAAGCACGTCCTGAACCTGCACGATGCGCAGTTGCGGGTCGAAAGCGAAGCGGGCAAGGGCTCGATGTTCACCTGCGTGTTCGGGAAGGCGCGATTGCTTCAACCCGATGCATGAAGCGCACGTGTGGCTTGCGGTGGGAATTGACCGTCATTCCGGGTTCGCGCTGCGATGAAGCCACGGAGCGTCGCCGAGAACGTGGGGTTCGTGGTGGAAGGCGCGCCGTCACGGCCACGCCAGCGCGACCAGGGCGAACGCCGCGTAGAACAGTGCCATCGACGCCAGCAGCGCACGCGATGCCTTGCCGCGGCGGAAGTACAGGAACATCACGCCGATCGCGGCGAAGGTCGCGCCCGCCGCAACCAGCAGCGAGCGGTCGAACAGCCACGGCGTGAAAAACAGGCCCAGCGCGGTCGGCACGGTCGCCTGGATCATCATCGAACCGCTGATGTTGGCCAGCGCCAGGCGGTGCTTGCCCTGGCGCACCCAGATCACCGCGTTCATCGTTTCGGGCAGCTCGGTGGCGATGGGGCTGAACAGCAGCGCCAGCAGTTGTGGTTGGATGCCGAGCTGCGGGCCCAGCACGTCGAGCTGGTCCACGAACAGGCGCGAGGCGCCAAAGATCACCGCGAGCGCGACCAGCGTCTGCAGGTACGCCTGCCACGCAAGCGGTTCGCTGCGGTGCGGCGCCAGCTTCAACGGCTCGGGTGCGTCTTCCGCGGCTTGCGGCTCGCCGCGCAGTTCCTGCCGGAAGTACAGCGCGTACACTGCCAGGAACGCCACGCCGAGCAACGGCTTCCATGCAAACACCACGACCCCGAGCGTCACCTTGGCCGCGAATACCGCGAGGAACCAGCCCTGGTCGCGGCTGAGGCGGCGAAATTCCTGCCGGATCGCGGACGTGGCTGGCAAGTGTTGCCGGTTCAGGATCAGCGTCACGCCGACCACTGCGTAGGCGATCGTTGCCAGTACCAGTGGGCCGCCCATCGCCGCGCCCACGCCCAGGTTTTTCTGCGCGGGCGAGTCGCCGAACACCACCGCGATGAACGTGATGACGCTTTCGGGCAAGGCCGTGCCGATCGCCGCAAGGATCGACGCGGTGGCCTGCTGGCCCACCGCAAGCTTGCGGCCCACCCACTCCACGCCGTTGACGAAATACTCGCAGGCCAGATAAATGGCCACCGCCGAGCCCAGCAGGATGGCCAGTGTCGAAATCAGTGAAGGTTGCACGGGTGGGAGGCCTTCGGGGTCGGACGCAACGCAAGGGCATCAGTCGCCGTCCGACCCGGTGGACGCGACCGATACCCAAGGTCTTGCCAAGTCCGTGACCGATCGCGCCATGGCCTGCGGCCAAGTGTGTTGACGCGATCCCTTCGCAAGGCGCGAAGGCGGCTACTCCCCAAGGGAGCGGCAAGCGTAGCGAAGCGGTGGGTCCG
>JAICHS010000124.1 GCA_025924775.1 Rhodanobacteraceae bacterium | reverse complement strand
GAGAGCACGGCCATCACGCACGCCAGCGCGGCCAGCGACGCACCAAACCGCAACGCGATCTGCAGCGTCAATTCCAGCCAGCGCGTATGCACGTAATCCTCGATGACGACCTGCAACCCAAGCGCGCCGTGCCAGAACAGGCACACGCTCAGCACGATCAGCAAAATCGCACGCACCGGTTGCGCGATGGACGCCAGCACTTCCGGATAGGTGGCGTGCAGCAGGCCGCCAACCAGAAACAGGAACCAGATCGAAAGCGGGATCAAAGCGACCGCGGTGACACGCTGCACCCACCAACGGGGTACCCCGGTACCCGAAGCACCATTGCCGCGCGCAACCTTGAGCGGCGTGCGCAGACCTTCCTGCCCCGGATAAGCGCTCATGCCGCACCTCCGCCGATGCGCATCAGCAGAATGATCCACACCAGCACCGTCAACACGATGCTCGCGGCGATCACGCCGACGCCGGTCTTCCAGTACACCGGCGCGTGCGTGCGGTCACGCCGCGGCGGACCAAAATCCCCGCCCATGTCGTGCAGCAGGTGGTAGCAGCCGTTGCACAGGTGGAACAGCAGCGACCACGTCCACAGGAACAGCAGGATCATGCCGATCCAGCTGCCGCAGAACCCCGCGAAAACATCCCACGCCGTGCCACTGGTAGCCGCCGCGATCAAGCCCCACGCCACCAGCAGCGCACCCAGGGAAAGAAACAATCCGGTCAGCCGGTGCAGCGTCGATTGCAGCATGTTGACGCGCCAGCGGTAGATTCCCAGGTGCGGCGACAACGGTCGGGTATTGGGCATTGCGGATTCCTGAGCTTGGCTTGCGAGAGACTGCCCCAACGATCGGCGTGGCCGCGATCGTCCGTCCATTCTCGCACGAACACGTGCTGCTGCGAAGCGCGAATGCGTAAAGTGCACGGCTTGCCGCAAACCCGCGACGCACGCCGATTGGTGCGCAAACAACACGCACACTACGGCGGCGCGCACGCCGGTGGCCACGTGCGTGCGGTGCACGCTGCGGCGGACGCGGACCGCTAGAAGTCGATGCAGCGCCCGTTTTTTTCCCAATCGCCGTAGCGCGTCGGATCCAGCGCATCGCCCTCGGGCGTCGCGCGCTCACGCCCGTTCGCGGGCGCGGGCGGCGGGGTTCCGGTATTGCCGGATTCCTGTTTCGGTTGCCTGGATTCGTCTTCGGCCATGCCACCACACCTTGTTGATTCGATGCGCGCATTATCGCAGCGTCGCAGGCATTGGCGGCACCCGCTGCTAACGTGGGCGAACCGGTTCCCGCATCCATCGCGCATGTCAAACCCCATCGTCGCTCGCGTCCAGTGCATTTCCATCGAAGGCCCCGACGCGCGCCGTTTCGCGCAAGCGCAGTTTGCGAACGACGTCGACGCGCTGACGCCGGGACACTGGCAATGGAACGCGTGGCTGGATGCGCGCGGCCGCGTGCGGGCGCTGATGCAACTGGCAGACCTGGGCGATGACCGGTTGCTGGCCATCCTGCGGGGCGGTGACGCCACCCGCATCCGCGACGACTTGTCGCGCTATCTGCTGCGTTCGCGGGCGACAGTGACGGCCCACGCCCGCGCCGGCTGCAGCACCGATGCAGTTGTCGCGGGACGGGTCGTGGTCGGGCCGCGGGTGGTGGTTGGTTACGGGGATCGCAGCCTGGGGCTCGTTCCGCCATCCGCCGCGCCCGATCCTGCCGCGGCGAACCGGTGGCGCCTTGCCGACATCCGCGCCGGTTGGCCCACGCTGCCACCAGGCGTCGACGACCTGCTGCCCCCGGCGCTGGGACTGGAACGGCTGGGCGCGGTCGCGTTCGACAAGGGCTGCTACCCGGGCCAGGAGATTGCTGCTCGCCTGCACTTCCGCGGCGGACACAAATCCGGTCTGTTTCATGTGCGCGGCCCGACCGCGTTGGCAGCGGGCACCTCGCATCGGATGGCAGATGGCAAGCTTGTCCGCGTCCTCGATTGCGCGAACGCCGACCCCGGGGTCGAGGCGCTGGTGGTATGCCCAATCGACACACAAAGCAAAATCAATATCATGGATATTGAATATCATGTTGTATCGAGATTTGAAGCGTAACGTTATCTAAATGCCATGGATTTTTCACACCAATTTTACGGGCTGGCACTTGCGCAGTGCAGCATGCGCCCCTAACCTTCGCGCAGCTCAAGCAACCCGGGCTGATCCACCACCCGGTCGACGCACGGTCCGGAAGATCCGCACCACGCGTCAAGACGGCAACAAACGCCGATTGCCACAACGTATTGGCTTCCAACGGTACCTGCCAGCCCCGGCCCATTGCCGGTGATCGCTTCCGGGTCCACGCCAATCCCATCAACTCGCGGCGTTGTGCCACAGGCCAGCCGTGTTCCAAGCCAGGTGCCGGCCTGAACCGGCATGAGGTGCAGGGCCCGTCCACGCCGTATCGGCAGGCCCCTCGCCAGCGGGCGGGCAAGAACGAGGAAGAAGCATGTCGACACACAGAGGCACGATGGTGCCCCCTTGCGGGATGAAGGGCCCCGACCGGCTCGGGAGAACGCCGCGATGACGCTCGGCCTGCTGCTCGGCATGATCGCACTGTTGCCTCAGCCGGTCGCCGACCAGACCTGCCTGGCCGCCACCGTGTACATGGAGGCGCGCAGCCAACCCACCCGCGGACAGCTGGCCGTTGCGGAGGTCGCGCTGGACCGCCTCGACATGGGCCGCTACGGCGGCACGCTGTGCGACGTTGTCACCTCCCCCCACCAGTTCGCCTTGACGACCACGCCGAAAAGCTTCGCCTTCGACAACCCCGCGGCATGGAATAAAGCCTGGAAGGTTGCCGGCCAGGCCATAGCGGTATGGAAGGAGCCCGCATCGGATCGCAAGCTGGTGGTCCCCGGCGCCAACCACTTCATCAGGCTGGGTTCGACCGCCAACTGGGCAAGAAACCCCATCGCCACCATCGGCGACCACGAGTTCTACGCCATCGATTGAATGATCGCCACGCAGTCATACAAACAAGCCCTCGTTACCGAGGGCTTGTTTGTAGTTGGCTTCCGATGGACTTTTACTGATACCGGTAAACCTGGTCCCCGCGGATCATCGCATAGTCGCCAACCCGCACCTGCGGCGGGTTGCGCTGGGTGACCGTGGCGTACTGGCCGTTTTGCAGTTGCACCACGACCTGCCAGCCATGGTTGCCGCTGCCCGAACGCGAGCCGATGGCGTGTCCGGCAAAGCCGCCACCAACGGCTCCGGCGACGGTGGCTGCGGTTTTGCCGTTGCCCTTGCCGACCTGATTACCGAGCAACCCGCCGACCACCGCGCCAATCACGGTGCCCAATGCGGCGCCGTTATTGTTGCTGCTGCCGTCAAGCTGCACCTCGCGGATGTCGCGAACATAACCGCAACCCTGGTAGCACTGGCCACCGCCGCCACCGTAATAGCCGCCACTCGGCTGCTGACCACCATAACCGTAGCCCGGGCGGGTGTTATAGGTAGGCGTACAACCGGCCAGGATCGCCGACGCGGCCAGCGCGCATACCACCACAACCGCGCGTCGCGCAGACCGCGGGGTTTTCACGAATGATGACTCCGACATATCAGTGCTCCTTTATCGCGTGGGCAGTCGCGGCGCAATGCTGCGGTTCAGCGGTAATTGCTGCCGCCCTGCTGGTCGTTGGCAACGACCACGCCATCACGAACCGGCAGGCCGGTGCCGACGCCCGGGTTGCGGTCCATGCGAACGTGACCACTCTGGCCATTCAAGGTGTAAGTCACGTCGTAGCCGACCGTCTTGGTCGAGGTCGTCTTGTCGGTGACCGTGTGGCACACGTTGCGGGTTTCCGTCCGAGTGGCGTTGTTTTCCTGATGGTTCTTCTGGATTTCGTGGCCCGCCAGCGCACCGCCTGCAGCGCCAGCCAGGGTCGCCAGGGTCTTGCCCTTGCCGCCACCCACCTGGTTGCCAAGCAAGCCGCCGGCCAAGCCGCCGACGACCGCGCCACCGATCTGGTGCTTGTCCTTGTAAGGCTCCGGCACGGAGACCTGCTCGTCGCGACACACCTGGCGTGGCTTGCTGGTGGTTGACGACTGGGTGATGGGCTGCACCGCCACCACCTGTGCAAACTGCGGCCCGGCGGCCGGAGCCGCAGGCGGTGCCGCGGTGGGCGCCTGCGCGCCGTTCGCCATGGGCTGGGCTGCTTCACCCGGTGGCAACTGTGCGGTCGCCGCCGACGTGGCCATGCTCATGTTGGCAGGCGTGGCCTGCGCCTGGGGATTTGCGTTGTTGCCACACCCCGCCAGCGAGGCCGCTGCAACCACACCCAAAGCAACGAACACTGCGCGTGACAACCCTGTTTGGTGATTCATCGTAGTCTCCCGGCCGAATAAGCAATGATGGCAGTTGAATTCAAACAACCCGACAATGAACGAAACGTCAACGCGGCCAAATCCGTTCATGCTTCCGTTCAGGCTACACCCATGACCGCTTCTCGCCTACACACCACCCCACGGTTGTTCGACAGCCATGCGCATCTCGACGCCACAGCGTTCGACGGGGATCGTGCGCAAGTATTGCAGGCCGCGCGCGCCGCGGGTGTTGGTGAAATACTGGTGCCATCGGTTACCGCGGCGACATGGCACAAGCTGCGGGACCTGTGCGCGCAGGAGCCGGGCGTGTACCCAGCCTATGGGTTGCATCCGTGCTACCTCGACCAACACGTCGACGCCGACCTGGACCGCTTGGTGGGCTGGCTGCGCGAGAACCCGGCAATTGCGGTTGGCGAGTGCGGCCTCGACCTTGCCGAACCAGTGCCGGACCGGCGACGCCAGCTGCGGTTGCTGCACGGCCAGTTCGAAATCGCCCACCGCTTCGACCTGCCACTGGTGCTGCATGCGCGCCACGCGTTCGAAACCATGATCCTGGAATTGCGGCGCTTCGGCCACCCGCTCCATGGCGTCGTGCACAGTTTTTCCGGCAGCGCGGAACAGGCGCGCGAACTCTGGAAGCTGGGTTTTTACGTCGGCATCGGCGGGCCGGTGACCCATGCACGCGCACGCCGCCTGCGCCGGGTGGTCACGGAAATCGCGGACGAACAGTTGCTGCTGGAAACCGACGCGCCGGACCAGCCGGGGGCGGCACACCGTGGCGCGCGCAACGAGCCGGCTTTCATCGTCGAGGTGCTGGACTGCGTCGCCGCGCTGCGTGGTGAAGATGCAACCGCACTTGCCCGGCGCACCACCGAAAACGCACGGCGCTTATTCGGCGTCGGTGCCTGAGGCGGCCTGGCCGCCGCTGCGTGGCCCCGGCTTCAACAACATTTCCAGCGCCCGCCCCACCGCCACGAAGGCAAAGGTTGCGGTCACGTGCGTCGCCGCACCCAGGCCGCCTTCGCAGCCCAGCCGCAACGAATCACCTGCGGCCGCCGGACGCGTGCCACAGACACTGCCGTCGGGTTGCGGGTAACGCACGTTCTCCAGCGAATACACCGCCGGCACGCCGAAATAGCGGTCGTGGTTGGAGGGGAAATGGAATTCATGGCGCAGTTTGCGCCGGATCAGGCTGAGCAGCGCGTCGTGTTCAGTGCGCGAAAGGTCGCGCACGCGGACCAGGCTCGGATCGGTGCGGCCACCCGCCGAGCCACACACGACCAAAGGCAGCTTGCGGCGCCGGCACCATGCGATCATTTCGACCTTCACGCGAAAGGCGTCGCAGGCGTCCAGCACCAGGTCGAACCCGCGATCGAGCAGTTCGACCAGCGACGCCGGCGTCACGAAGCGCTCGATCGGCTCCACCGCAAGCGCGGGGTTGATGCCACGCAGGCGTTCCGCCATCACGGCCACCTTGGCCTGCCCCAGCGTTCCGGCCAGCGCATGCAACTGGCGGTTGGTGTTGGAAACGCACACCTCGTCGGCATCGATCAGGGTGAGGGCGCCGACGCCGCTGCGCGCCAGTGCCTCGGCCGCCCATGAACCGACCCCGCCGACACCAACCACGGCCACGCGCGCCGCCGCCAGCCGCGCCACGCTGCCGGCGCCGTACAACCGCTCGATGCCGGCAAAACGGGGATCGATCATGCGCCCATGATAATCACGATCAGAGCCGGGGCTCAGATCCGCACCCGGCCGCTTAGGACGTCCGCAAACATCATCCAGTCGCCCATCAAGCTGTAGACCGGGTGGCGAAAGGTCGCCGGCCGGTTTTTCTCGAACGCGAAATGGCCAATCCACGCGCAGCCATAGCCACACAGCGGCGCGGCAACCAGCCACCAGGGGTTGCGCGTCGCAATGGCGGCGACGGCCGCCGCGATAACCAGCCACGAGCCCAGGAAATGCATCCGCCGGCAACGGCGGTCACGGTGCTCGTCGAGGTAGAACGGATAGAACTCGCGGAAGCTTGCGTACATGCAGCGCATCATCGCATCAAACAAAAAACCCCGCATTGCTGCGGGGCTTTTCGTGTTGCATGGGTGACAATGGCTCAGGCGGGCTGCACCTGGTCGGCCTGCAGGCCCTTGGGGCCCTGGACGACGTTGAAGGTCACCTTCTGGCCTTCCTGCAGCGACTTGAAGCCGGTGCCGACGATCGCGCGGAAATGCACGAATACATCCTCACCGTTTTCGCGGCTAATGAACCCGAAGCCCTTGGCATCGTTGAACCATTTCACGGTGCCGGTCTGACGCTCCGCCATAGCTGACTCCTTACTACTCGATTGGTTGAAAACAGTGCACTTGCGTGCACAACTTGAAGCACTGACTAGCGAGAGTGAAGACAGCGATGCGATCGTAGAACGGTCAGCAACCGGCCCCATACAAACCGCCCCCCAACGGTTTGGCTAACTCAGCGGCGCGATCCTACCGCACATTTGCTGCCAATTTCCAGTGCGCAGGCAGCACG
>JAICHS010000123.1 GCA_025924775.1 Rhodanobacteraceae bacterium | reverse complement strand
GGCATCTGTCGCGGCGCCCTCGTCCGCGCCGTCGAGCGCGAGTCTCGCCAACCTTGATGGCAGCGAATGGCGTTTTGTCGAACTCGATGGCCAGCCGGTGCCCGCGGGTGTCCACGCGACACTGCGATTGCGTGGGGGCCATGCGTCAGGAAAAACCGGCTGCAACGCCTACGGGGCGCGTTACCGGATCGCGGCCGATGGCAGCGCGGAATTCAAGCAAACCCTTTCCACCAGGATGGCCTGCCTGCAACCCGCGGGCGCCATGCACGTGGAGCAGGGCGTGTTCAACGCGTTCCGGAATACCGCCAAGGTCGCGATCGTCAATGGCGAGCTGGTGATGCTCGACGCCGCGGGCAAACCGCTGGCGAAGCTGGCGCGCGATGGCCGAGGCTAGCCCCTGACTTTACTGATAAGTCAGCGTATAGGTCGCGACTGCGGTGACCATGCCACCCGTCACTGCGGCGTCGGTTTGATAGTAGCGCGCGGCGAACGGAAGATTGACCGTTGCGCCTGGAATGGGTCCTTCCGGGATCGCGCTGCCGAAAGATATCGGTTTGCCGGCGCCATCCAGCAACTGAACGCCTACGCCCGCCGCCGGACTCGTCGCGGCGGTATTCTGGATGACGCCTGTCGTGCCGGTCTGCGGGTTGCTGGTGGTGAGCGTGATGCTGAGCTGATCGCCTGTCGGGCAGTTGGTCAGATTGATCTGGAACGGCGTGGTGCCTGCGGTTGAGCCAGCCCCGGCAAATGCCGAGGTCGTTACGGTCGGCAGCGTCACCGTGGTGGGGTCGATCGCGATGACACATGGCTGGATGATGTTGATCGCACCGGATCCGCCAATACTGAATGTATCGACGGCAAAGATTGCTCCGCCACCCAACGTGAAATCCCACCGTACCAGTTGGCCGGTGGGCAATGTCTGGTTGCCGCTGGGAATCGTGCCGGTGATCACGAGCTGCAATTGGAATGGGGAGCTGATTTGGGCATTGATGGCGCCGACGCTGGACGGGGACGGTTGAGAGCCAAACGGCAACAGCGCGTTCCCCGATTGCAATATCCGGTATGACAACCAGGGCACGCTGGTGGGATACAGCGTATTGTCGCCGGCGCTGGTCCCACCCCAGGTCGCGTTTTCAAGGCCATTCGGAACATTGGTGCCACAGGAAGAGAAACTGGGTGAATTGACCGGCATTACCGCTGGCGAGGTCCACAACGGTCCGCTGGTAGCGCCGTTCTGCGGGACCACGATTTCGCTGGGCAGCGTGAACGTGACGGTGCCGCCGGATTTGCTGTTCGAACTGCACGTGTTGTTGTCCGCGAAAACCGGACCCGCAACGACCATGGCCGTCAACGCCATCGCGGCCAGGACGAAATGGCGGATCCGCAGGAAAGCCTCCGTACGATTCGACCCAGCTGCCGGATTCATGGCGTGACCTTGTGACGCGGTGCGGGTGGGTTGCGCAAAGCGTTGGCACATCCGCACGATCGTTGAATGCACGTCGAGGCGCGTCTTCATGGCATGGCCCTGGTTTGTGTCGTGTCCGCCGCAACACGCGCGCGACAGGTGACGGCCAGCGGGGGTTGTGCTTGCGCGCGCTTGCCTGATTCCGGGACGGCATAGGCAAATGCACAGGACCGCGCGGTACCCTGGATGTCCTGCCAGTTCACGTTCAGTGTGCCGCTGTCACCCACGCCGCGCAGCAGGGCAAGGCCGGCCTGGCCGACCACGCCGAGCGGTTCGCCCCTGGCATTGAATACTTCGGCACCGAATGGCGCCGGCTTGCCGCCGGCCATGTCGATGCGTGCGATCAGTGCGCGTTCGGCCTTGCTCTTGAAATCCACCATGACAACGGCGCCTTGGTAGGGCGCGACCTGCGCGCTGGTCGCGCCCAGTTGCACGCCCAGCGGCAGGCCTTGCGGGTCGATCTGGATGGTGTCGAGTTGGTAAGGCGTGAGATACGGCACGAGCGCGTAGCCGAAGTGATCAACCACGACGCCGGGTGCGTTGAGGACGTGCGCACCGGCTGCACCGGGTGCGTGCACGATGGCCACGGTATCGCTGGTCGGTTGGCCGAAGGTCACGCCGCCTGGGTGCGCAACGATGGCGCCGCTGGCGCCAAAGGATTCCTGCGAATAGCCATCACCCTTGCCGGCGCTGGCGCTGAGCACCGCGTAAGGACCGTTGTAGGCGGCGTTCACGCTGACGGTGTTGCCGGTTCCATTGCCACCGTGCGAAGCCGTGGCGCCGTAGGTGAATTGGTTCCATGCGCCGGCAGTTCCACTGAGCATTGCCTGCTCCTGGGTACCATTCTCGTCGCCATGGTTGAAGTTGAGCGACAGGTTGGGCGTGTGCGCGCCGCGGCCGAGCGGCAGGCTGGCATTCACGAACACCTGGTTGTCGTAACCGCCGAACTGGGTACGGCCGCGGCTGACCGAAACGCCGTACGACAGTCGCCCGAACCGATTGTTGTAGCCCATCTGGAACTGGGTGTCGCGCCCACGCTGGTTCCAGTAATCATTGATGGAGGCATTGGCGTACAGCGAACCGCCGCGGTCGCCAAGTCGTTGGCTGAGCGTGAGACTGAAGCGATCCTTTTGCTGGAGCAGGCCCTGCGGCGTGAACAGGTTGTCGCCGTTGTACGCGGTGCCGGCCAATGCCGCGCGCTGGGCGGGCGTGAGCAGGCTCGATTCCGGCACGCCGTCGATCATCGGGGTGTTGGACGACAGGTACTGCAGCGCATCCAGTCCGCGGCGGACGTAATCGCGCGCGTAGGCGGCGTTCTGCAGACTCATGAAGCCGCTGGTGGAATAACGGTAGGCGGCGACCGTCAGCGAGGTGTTGGTATCCGGGATGATCTTGCTGTAGGTGATGCGAAAACTCTGGCCGTTGTGGGTGCCGTAACCCGGAATGCTGGCGTGCGATTGCGTCAAGTCCAAGGCCACGGCGCCGAAGCGCGTATTGAACGCGCCGCCGACCAGCGCCGCCGCGTAGCCTTCCGAACCCTGCACGCCCGCATAGCCGGTGAAGAAGTTGTTGAACCCGTGTTGTGCCGTCGCCTCGAACACGCCCGGCTTGTCGTGCAGGAAGTTGTCGCGCAGTTGGCCTGCCGCGATGTCGAAGCGCGTGACACCGGCGCGCTGCAGCTGCGCGACCGACGCATACGGAACCGAAAAACTGTGCTGGCGACCGTCGGCCTCGGTCACCGTCACCGCCAAGTCGCCGCCGTAGCCGGTGGGGTAGAGATCGTTGATCACGAACGGGCCGGGCGCCACGGTGGTCTGGTAGATCTGGATGCCGTTCTGGTAAACCGTCACCTTGGCGTTGCTGTCGGCCACGCCGTGCACCATCGGCGCATAACCGCGCAGTGACTGCGGCAGCATCTGGTCGTTGGTAGCCACTTGTACGCCGCGAATTCCGAAACTGTCGAACACGGCGCCGTCGGTAAAGCTGTCGCCGAGGGTGAGGTTCGCCCGCAGCCTGGGGATCGCCCGTTGCGCGTAAGCGTCGATGTTCTGCCAATGGCGCTGCCCCGGCGTTCCGGCACCCGACAGCCAGGTCACCGTGCTGTCCTGCCGCAGCAGCCAATGGCCCACGTTCAAGCCAGCGCGCAACCCCAAGTAGGTGCTGGTTTGGTTTTGTCCGGAACTGGCGGTGTGATACGTGTTGAAGTTGTAATTGAGCAGGCCCGCCGGCACGCCGTCATCCCACGAATCCGGATTGACGTAGCCGCGTGGCATCTGGCCCATGTAGGCTTGCGGGATGCTGGCGTCCAGCCGGAGGTCGGGCAAGTCGAATGCGAACTTGGCGCCCGGAACAAGGGCGTCCAGTTGTACGCAAGCGCCGGGGGATTGCAGTTGCGCCGCCGCGGTTGCGGCCGACTTGGCCGGCGCGAGCCCCATGCGATCGAGCAGATCGCGGGTGACGCAAGGCACTGCGCTGGCGTTGGACGACGACGCTGCGAAGCGCACGTCCAGCCGGCCTATCCAGTTCTGGTTGACGTAAACGTCCAGGTTGTAGGTGCCCGGCAATACCGGATTGCCGTGCTCGAAACGCGCAAGGTCGGCGGCGTTGCGGCCGCCGCCGGCCAGCATGGTGCGATCGAATTCAGCGAATCCGCCGCTGGCCGCCGCCGCGGCATGTGCCGGGGCCGTCCACGCACTCGCGGTGAGCGCCAAGGTGCAGCCGAGCGCGAGTGCCGTGTACTTCGGCACGCGTTCGGGCCTGCAGATGGCACCCTGGCTCGTCATTGCGCCACGACGCCTTTGTGGACGTCATTTGCGCCGTAGTCATTGATGGTCGTGAAGACCACCGACGTACCCGTCGTTGGTGCGTGCGCGATGTCCTTCAACTTGAGTTGCAGGTCGCCGAAGGGAGTGACCATGCCGGGTGCGGCCAGTTCCGATTGGCCGACGGAACCCAGTGAGAGCTTGACGATGGTGATGTAGTAAGGCGTCGGGTTATGGGCGACGAGCCTTACGCTTTGCCCCGACGCGACAACCTTGAAGGTCAGCTGGTCCGGGGCCTTGACCGCATCGCCGCGCAGGTTCGCGGGGCGGTAGAAAAGTTTCAGCCGCGAGCGGATCGCAAACTGCAGGTAATTGCGATCGGCGTACTGCGCGCCGGGCTTGGGCGGGATTTCCAGCACGTTCAACCAGAACACCGACTCACGATCGCTCGGGAGCGGCTGCTTGCCCTGGACGTAGAGGATCCGCAGGCTTTGGTCCTTGCGCGCTTCCATCCGGAACAGCGGCGGCGTGATCAGGAAGGGCGTGCGGGCACTCTCCGGGGTTGACTGGGCGTCGCCGTCATCGATCCATGCCTCGACCAGAGCGGGCTTGTCGCTCTCGTTGGACAGGCGCACGGTGGTTTCACCTTGCTGGGCGGGAAACACCACCCGGGTACCGCCAATCACCACGCTGGCTTGTGCGCTGCCGGAAAGCAGGCACAGCGCGGCCAGCGCCGCGCAAACGGCGTTGCTGAAACACTTCATGGACGATGCTCCTGGGCGCGGACGGAGCCTGCGCTCGAGGGTCCTGCTGCGGCTTTGCGGGCCGCAGCAGGGTTCGAGTTGTGGCTTACTGGTAAGTCAGCGTGTATTGCACCGACGCTTGCACGGCACCGCTGGTGACCGCTGCTACTGCTGCGTAGTACTGCGCCTGGTAGTTGAGCGTTGCGTTCCCGCTGGCGTCGACCGTTGCCGTGACGGGCGCAGGCGTGGTGTTCAGGTTGATGGCGGCGCCCGCGCTGTTGGTCAATTGGACCTCGACGTTGGAGCCGCTCGCGGCGGTGTTGGTAAGATTGCCGTCTGCCGCGTTGATGCTGCCGCCCGAGAACTGGGCCGCTACCTGGACGCCGGACGGGTTCGTCGGGCAGCCGGTCAAAGCCAGGTTGAACGGGGTTGCACCGGTGGTCGAGCCGGAGCCCGAGAAGGCGCTGGTGAGTACCGTGGGCAGATTGACCGAAAGGTTGCCGGCGGAAGCGTTGCTTACGGAGCAGGTGGGTGCGATGACCTTGCCAGTGATGGTGATTGTGCCGCTCGTTGCAGCATTGGCTGCGGGTGCGAGCGACAGAGCGCCGCATGCGACGGCAATAGCAGTGGTCAGCAGGCTGGATTTCAGGTTCATGGATTCATCTCTCTGCGTAAGGGTGGTCGCCCCGACTTTTCGGCTTGCTCGTCGGGTTCGGCGAGCACAGGTACACGATCCATGCCAATTGACGGCTCCGGAACAATTGATTACAGATGTGACGCAGTCGTCATATTTGTAACAGAATTGTGAAACGGGTCAACAAATGTAAGGGTTGGCTTCAGCCTTGGCTTGTGGCAGGCGTGCGTCATCCGGAGCCATGCTCTTGACGGCGGCGCGGCGACTTGGTTGGGGGCACGGTGGCCAATCGACATCGCTCAGGCATGGTTGACTTGTGGGCCGTTAGCCGCAAAAATACGCGGTCTTTGTGATGCAAACCGTCGAAACCCGGGTGTTGTCGAACATCGCCGGGTTTTCCGTGTCGGTGCAGGGAACTGGAACGCGACGCGAAGCGGCGCGGAACGCCTGCTCGACTCGGCAATTTGAGGTAACGCAACAACAAAATTCGGAGGGATACCCAAGCGACCGATGGCGGCAGACCGGGAATGTGATCTGCCGGCTTGCGTCTTCGTTTGATCGCTCGGGAGCAATCAGTCGGTTTCAGAAAACCAAATTTCCGGAGGGATACCCAAGCGGCCAACGGGGGCAGACTGTAAATCTGCTGGCTTACGCCTTCGGTGGTTCGAATCCACCTCCCTCCACCATCTTTACATTGGAGAGTGGCAGTACACCTCCCTCCACCAGCTTCATGCAACGGAGCCAAAAACTCCGCCAGAGGCCACCCCGATGCGGGAGTAGTTCAATGGTAGAACCTCAGCCTTCCAAGCTGATGGTGCGGGTTCGATTCCCGTCTCCCGCTCCATTGAATTGCAGTTCGCCGCCACCCGCCGGCGAATGCTGCAACGGAGCCAGCTTTTGTGAAAAGTCCGGCATGGATGCCGGGTTTGGCTTTCGCGGTCACGGATGACCGCTGAAATAAACACTTGCTCACATAGCTCAGTCGGTAGAGCACTTCCTTGGTAAGGAAGAGGTCACAGGTTCGATTCCTGTTGTGAGCACCAACAAGCTGGAATCGGGAAGCGAAAAAGCAACGCTGCTCTTGCTCCAAACAATTCACGATTCCCGCGTCGATCCGAAGCCGAAGAACTTCACTGACACCAAGACTCAACGATAGGTGACAACGTCATGTCCAAAGAGAAATTCGAACGCAAGAAGCCGCACGTGAACGTGGGAACGATCGGACACGTGGACCACGGCAAGACGACGCTGACGGCGGCGCTGACGAAGGTGGGCGCGGAGCGTTTTGGCGGTGAGTTCAAG
>JAICHS010000122.1 GCA_025924775.1 Rhodanobacteraceae bacterium | reverse complement strand
GACTGCCGGACTTCACCGCATTGCCGCCGACCTGACGCCTACCCGCAGGCGTCGATCGCCTCGCCCAGCCGCTCCACGCCGATCACCTCCATGTCGCCCAAACGCGCCGATTTTTTCGGCGCGTTTGCCCGCGGCACGATCGCACGACGGAATCCGTGGTGCGCGGCTTCCTTCAGGCGTTCCTCGCCATTCGGCACGGGGCGCACCTCGCCTGACAAACCGACTTCACCGAACGCCACGGTCTTTTCCAGCAGCGGCTTGTCGCGAAACGAAGACAGCACCGCCAGCAGTACCGGCAGGTCGGCCGCGGTTTCCTGCACGCGGATGCCGCCGACCACGTTGACGAACACGTCCTGGTCGAACACCGCGGCGCCACCGTGGCGGTGCAGCACCGCCAGCAGCATCGCCAGCCGGTTTTGTTCGAGGCCCAACGCCACCCGGCGCGGATTGCCAAGACTCGACTGATCGACCAGCGCCTGCACCTCCACCAGCAGTGGCCGCGTGCCTTCACGCGTCACCATCACCGCGCTGCCGGACGTCGACCCCTGTTGCGCGGACAGGAAAATCGCGGAAGGGTTCGGCACCTCGCGCAAGCCCTTGTCGGTCATCGCGAAAACGCCCAACTCGTTGACCGCGCCGAAGCGGTTCTTGAATGCGCGCAGCACCCGGAAACGCGAGCCCGTTTCGCCCTCGAAATACAGTACCGCGTCGACCATGTGCTCCAGCACGCGCGGGCCGGCGATACCGCCTTCCTTGGTGACGTGGCCAACCAGGAACACCGATGCGCCGGACTGCTTGGCATAGCGCGTCAGGCGCGCGGCGGATTCACGCACCTGCGACACCGAGCCCGGCGCCGCCGGCAGGGTTTCGGTCCAGATCGTCTGGATGGAATCGATCACCAGCACGCGCGGCTTTTCCGCCGCCGCATGCTCCAGGATCCGCTCGACGCAGGTTTCCGCCAGCGCGCGCAAGGGTGACAGTTCCAAGCCCAGGCGATGTCCACGCGCGGCGATCTGCGCCAGCGATTCCTCGCCGCTGACGTACAAGCCAGGCAGGCGGTCGCCCAGCGCCGCCAGCGTCTGCAGCAACAATGTCGATTTGCCGATGCCGGGATCGCCGCCCACCAGCACCACGGAACCTTCCACCAGCCCGCCGCCCAGCACGCGGTCGAGCTCGCCGATTCGGACGAGATGCCGTTGCTCGACCTCTCCCGCGACCGCCTCCAGCGGCCGCACCTGCGAGGCCTCGGCGCCCGCGAAACCCACGCGCCGTACCGCGCCCCCTGCGGCTTCCTTCGCCGGCTGCACCACGAACGCCGACAGCGTGTTCCACGCGCCGCACGCCTCGCACTGGCCCTGCCATTTCGGATACTCCGCGCCGCAGTCCGAACACACGTACGCGGTTTTGGCCTTGGCCATCAACTTACGCACTCCACACAAGACGGAAAACCGGTAAAACCGGGGTCAGAGTGCAATTTCGTGAAAAGAGTTCGATCCGAGGATGTGCATGCCCGAAATTGCACTCTGACCCCGGTTTTACCCCGGTTTTCACTCCATCTGCCCAATGTAGGCCTCAGGCGCGTAGTTTTCAAACTTGGTGTACTGGCCGAGGAAGGTCAGCTTGATGGTGTCGATCGGGCCGTTGCGCTGCTTGCCGATGATGATTTCGGCGATGCCCTTGCTGTTGGATTCCTTGTTGTAAACCTCGTCGCGGTAGATGAACAGGATCAGGTCGGCGTCCTGTTCGATGGCGCCCGATTCGCGCAGGTCGCTCATCACCGGGCGCTTGTCGTTGCGCTGTTCCAGCGCGCGGTTCAACTGCGACAGCGCGATCACCGGCACTTCCAGTTCCTTGGCCATGGCCTTGAGGTTGCGCGAGATTTCGGAAATCTCGGTCGCGCGGTTCTCCTTGTTGCCGGGCACCTGCATCAGCTGCAGGTAGTCGATCACGACCAGGCCCAACCCGTGCTCGCGCTTCATGCGGCGTGCGCGCGAGCGCAGGTCCCCCGGCGACAGCGCGGGCGTGTCATCGATGAAGATCTTGGAGTCGGACAACAACGACACCGCCTGCCCGACGCGCGGCCAGTCCTCGTCGGCCAGGTTGCCGTCGCGCAACTGCTGCTGGTTCAGGCGGCCCAGCGAGGAGATCAGGCGCAGGGCCAGCTGCGAGGCCGACATTTCCATCGAGAACACCAGCACCGGCTGCTTGGCGCGCATCGCGACGGCCTCGGCGACGTTCAACGCGAACGCGGTTTTGCCCATCGACGGGCGCCCGGCCACGATCACGAGGTCCTGCTTCTGCAGGCCCGAAGTCAGGCTGTCCAGGTCCTTGAAGCCGGTGGTCAGGCCGTTCAACTGGCCGCGGTTTTCGTAGCGCTTGATCAGGTCGTTGAAGGCCTCCGTCAGCGATTGCCGGATCGCCACCACCTGCTTGCGCCCGCGCGCGCCGGCCTCGGCGATCTGGAACACGCGCTGCTCGGCGGCCTCGAGGATTTCCGGCGTGCTGCGGCCTTCGGGCTTGAAGCCGTTGCCGACGATCTCCGTGCCGGCCTCGATGAGTTTGCGCAGCACCGACTTGTCGCGCACGATGTCGGCGTAGGCGGCGATGTTGGCCGCGCTGGGCGTGTTGTTGGCCAGTTCCGCAAGGTAGGCCACGCCGCCGACATTGGCGGTTTCGCCGTGGCGCTCGAACCACTCGCCCAGCGTGACCGCATCGCACGGCTGGCCGGCGCCGGCCAGTTCGCCGATCGCACGAAAGATCAGGCGGTGTTCGCGACGGTAGAAATCCTCCTCCATCACGCGGTCGGCCACCTGGTCCCAGGCCGCGGCGACCAGCATCAGGCCACCCAGCACCGATTGCTCGGCCTCGATGGAATGCGGCGGTACGCGCAGGACGTCCACGCGCGGCGACGGGTCGTGGCGTTCAGGCAGGACGGCGCTCATTGGCGCGCGACAATCGACTTCGACATGCCCACGATCATACGAGGCTGCGTCTCACGCCGCGATACGACAACTCTGTGGATATCCTGTGCGCGAAGGGTGCGCAGTTCGCGAAAGCCGCGGCCGTGAACCACCGGGCCGCAGATGGCTCCCCGGCACCGCACGGGCAATGCACCAAGTGTTTGCCGAACCGTCGGCCGATGCCACGATCAAGGACGCCCGCATTACAGATCGAAGCGCGCCGGCGAATAGGCCGCCGCATCCAGCAGCGGCTGCCCGCCGGCCACCAGCGTTGCCACCAGTTCCGCGGTGGCGGCGCTCATGCTGACGCCCAGCATGCCGTGGCCGGATGCCAGCAGCAGGTTGTTCCAGCGCGCCACCGGGCCGATCAACGGAATCTCGTCGACGCACATCGGCCGCCAGCCCCACCATTCCTCGTGCACTTGTGCGCCCAGCGGCGCGCGCAAGTACGCCGCCGCGCCGCGCCGCAAGGCATCCAGGCGCGTGCGGTTGAGGTGCGCATCGTAGCCGGAGAATTCCATGGTGCTGCCGAGGCGGTAGCCCGAACCCCAGGCGGTCACGCACACGCTGGGTTCGTGCAGCACCAACGCGCGCTGCGGGCAGAGCTCGGGCCGCGACATCGTGATGGAGTAGCCCTTGCCGGGCTGGATCGGCACGTGCAGGTCCAGCAG
Organism: Rhodanobacteraceae bacterium; assembly: GCA_025924775.1. Lineage (GTDB taxonomy): Bacteria > Pseudomonadota > Gammaproteobacteria > Xanthomonadales > Rhodanobacteraceae > 66-474. The sequence goes on along the minus strand of JAICHS010000122.1, from coordinate 3,280 downwards.
CGCAGCGACGCGGGGTGTCCATGCGCCGAGTGCCAGCACGATGCGCCCGCCGATGAATTCGCCCCGCGGCGTACGCACGGCGGCCACCCGGCCGTCGGCGCAACGAAAGCCCTCGACGGCGGCGCCGGTTTCGATTACGCCGCCGCATTCGCGCACCCGTCGCGCCAGGCCGTCGACCAGCTTGTCGGGGCGCAGTTGCGCGTCATCGGGGTGCAGGACGCCGCCCACCACGCCCGGCAGCAGCGCCGGCTCCAGGGCTTCCACCTCGTCACCGCGCAAGGGTGTCGCGGCGATGCCGAGGCGGTGCAGCCATTCAATTTCACCGCGGTCGTGGGCCAGGGCCTGCGCGGTGCGGTACACGAACAGGTTGCCCGCCGGTGCGTATTCGCAATCGATGCCTTCATCCACCAGCACCCGCGGCAGCAACGTCCACGAACGCTGCAGGATCGCCGCGCGCACCACGGCCGCGCGTTCGGCGGCCGCCGCATTGCAGCGGCGGGCGAAGCCCAGCAGCCAGCGCCAGCGCTCCCAATCCGGGTGCGGATTCACGTACAACGGCGCGTCGCGGCGCAGCATCCAGTGCAGCGCGCGCCACGGCATGTCCGGTACGCTCAGCGGAATCGCGTGGCTGGGCGTGAGCGTGCCGCAATTGCCGTGCGAGGCGCCGCAGCCGGGCTCGCCCCGATCGAGCACCCGCACCGAAGCGCCACGGTGCAGCAGCGCCAGCGCACAGGACAAACCGATCACTCCGCCGCCAAGCACCAATACGTCACTGCGCGTGGTTTCCATTGCGCCATCTTACGACCAACCCACCGGCCGCCCGTACCGGCGGCGCCCACGCAAGGGGGCGGCGAAGGCCCAGGATGCCTGCGCCACGGAGGTTGGCACCATTCGTGCTTGGTGTCTGGTGTCACACAGGGAATCCCCATGAACGCCCAAACCGATACCGACTCCTGCAGCATCCCCGAAATCCTGTTGATGCTGCGTGCGCCCGGCGCGGGCTGGCTCGCGACCCTGCTGGCCGCGCTGGACGAAGCCAGCCGCGACCCCGATTTCAACGCCTACCACCGTGCCGTGCTGGCGCGTTGCATCAACGAGCAGGCGGTACCGGTGGCGGTGGCCGAAGCCGCACGCCAGCGCACCATCCAGTTCGAACAGGCGCTGGAAGCCACCATCGAGGCCGAGTCGCACCCGATCGCACACGCCCAGGCCGACCACCGCGCCGCCTGCTGACCGGGTCGTGCGCACCTCGCACCCCGGCCGCACTGGCTGGACGCAGCCGCCGCCATCGGGTACCTTCGTCCCCGCCTTCAGCAACCCGCACGGGACGATGCCAGCATCTCTCCAGAATCCACCCACGGACGCGGCGTCGTGCACGTCCGTACACCGGAAGCGGCCGGGTTGAACGCGGCCCGGCACATCCCGCGCCTGCTGGCAGCCGGCACGTTCCTGTTGCTGGGTGCGTGCGCCAGCATCGCGCCCGTCCGCTCGCCGGGCACGCCATCCCCGCCTGCCGCGTCCGCCACGCCTCCGACGCTGGCCAACAACGTGCTGATCCGAGCGATCGGCCTGGTCGGCACGCCTTACCGCTGGGGCGGCAACACGCCACAGTCGGGCTTCGACTGCAGCGGCCTGGTCGATTACGTGTTCCGCAGCGAGGCCGGTCTTGCGCTGCCGCGCTCGTCGCGCGAAATGGCCGCGCTGGACGCGCCCAAGATCCGCCGCGACGACCTGCAGGCAGGCGACCTGCTGTTCTTCGGCCGCCACCATCGCGTCAATCACGTCGCCATCTATGTCGGCAATGGCCGTTTCGTCAATGCGCCCGACAAGGGGGGCACCGTCCGGCTGGATCGCCTGGACGGCTACTATTGGCGCAGCCACTTCCTGTTCGCCAAGCGCGTGCTGACGCCGCGCGTGCAGGCCGCGTTAGCGGCCGAGTAACCGCGCCGGAATGCGCTGCCGCGCACCCGTTCCCGGGTGACGGCGCCACCGTAGTAACGGAACCCTCGATGCAGAACTTCACCTTGTTGATTGGCCGACTCGGGCTCGCCCTGATCTTCATCCTGTCGGGGGTCGGCAAGCTCATGGCCTACGCCGCCACCGCCAAGCTGCTGGTGGCCCAAGGCCTGCCGTCGGGCCTGCTGCCGTTGGTGATCTTCGTCGAACTGGGTGGCGGCCTGGCGATCCTGTGCGGACTGGCGACGCGCTGGGCCGCGGTGGGCCTGTTTTTCTACAGCATCCTCACCGCGGTGGTCTTCCATGGCCACTTCGCCGACCACGAACAGTGGATCAACTTCATGAAAAACCTCGCCATCGCCGGCGGGTTCCTGGTCCTGGCGGTGCACGGTGCGGGCGGTTTGTCGCTGGACGCGTGGCGGACGCGGCGCAAGCAGAAGCAGAAGATCTTTTTCTGATTGTCGACACGTGCCGCTCGAAGCAGCTGTCGTGAAAGGTCAGGCCATGGATGGCCGCTCTGGTGCTGGCAAACGTGGGCACATTCCCGTTCGCGCAAGCATCCGCGATGCAACGATCAGGAACGATCGCACAAATTCAGTGGTGCCCGTCGCCAGGGTGCGCATGACCGTGCTGCAGCTCCTCCGGCGCGGCCGCGCGCACCTCGACCACCTCGATCGCGAAATGCAGCGTCTTGCCGGCCAGCGGATGGTTGTGGTCGACGTCAATGGAACTCATGCCGACCTTGTGCACGGTGACCAGGCGTTGGCCGCCATCCTTGGTCTGCAGCACCGTGGTCATGCCGGGTTTGAGCCTTTGCGCATCCTGGAAATACTTCTTTGGCACGCGCTGCAACAAGCCTTCCTGGCGCTCACCGTAGGCCTCTTCCGGCGCGACGTCGATTTCGAACGTCTCGCCGGGTTCGCGCCCGGTCAGCGCCTTCTCGACGCCCGGCACCAGCTGGCTATGGCCCAGCAGCGCCAGCATCGGCTGGCCGCGCTGGCGTGAATCGTCCAACGGCTCGCCGGCGGCACTGGCCGCATCGCGCACGCTGTAATGGAAACTCACCACGGAATCTTTTTCGGCACGCATCGCAATCTCGCAGGAATGAAAGTCGAGTCCGCCCCTTGAGTCGAGGCGGCTACCCGCGCACGGCACGGGCGGGGTTGGGGAAAGGCGGTGTATCAGTCCGCAGCAGCGGACGAACCGCGCATGGTAGCGTCGCCCGGGCCTTCCGTCACGCCGAAGCGCACGCCACGCGCCTCCGGCCCGAACCAGGTCAGCAGCGCCAGCAGCACCGCGACCACGCCGATCCACGCGGCCTGCG
>JAICHS010000121.1 GCA_025924775.1 Rhodanobacteraceae bacterium | reverse complement strand
CGGTGCGTTCACGTGCGCCGCAACCATTCGGAGTGGCGCGCGGCCACGTCAAGGATCAGCTCGCCGAACAGCGAGTTGGCCCAGGCGAACCAGGCGCGCGTGTAGTGCGCGGGATCATCCTGATCGAACGCCTCATGCATGCAGCCGGTGTTCGCGTCCGTGGTCTTGAGCCAATCCAGGCATTGGCGGATCTCGCCACCGTCGTCGCTGGTCAGCGCACGGACCATGATCGACATCGGCCAGATCATCCGCAAGCCTTCGTGCGGACCGCCGATGCCTTCGGCAGCCTTGCCGGAAAAGAAATACGGATCGCGACCGCTCCATGCCAGCGCACGCGTCGCGCGATAGCGTGCATCGTCACGCGTGCACCAACCGAGATACGGGAGACTCAGCAGGCTCGGCACATTGGCATCGTCCATGAACAGTTGGTTGCCGTAGCCGTCGACTTCATAGGCCCAGTATTCGGCGCCGCGCGCATCGTGCATCAGCGCGTGTCGTTCGAGCGCCGTCTGCACTTCATCGGCGAGCGCCTCGCAGTCGCGCGCGAAGGTTTCATCGGCAAACAGCGCGCGCGCCATCGCCGCCAGTTGCCGCAACGACACCACCGCGAACGCGTTGCCCGGCACGAACAAGGGATATTTGCAGGCATCGTCGGAGGGCCGGAACATCGAGAAGATCAGGCCGACGGGCTTTGCTGGCCAACCGTAGCCCCCCAGCGCCAGCGTGTCGGTAGGCGATGCGGCCGCGCGCTGGAAATGGTACGGACCGGGGCCGTGCTTGCGTTGTTGGGTGCGGAACGTTTGCAGCACCAGCCGCATCGCCGCCCGCCACTCGTCATCGAACGGCACCTGGTCGCCGGTCGCGCGCCAATAGCCGTGCGCCAGGCGAATCGGCCAGCACAGCGAATCGATTTCCCATTTGCGTTCGGCCACGCCTGGTCGCATGTCGGTGGCGTCGTGCTGTGCCCAGGGCAGCGTCGTTTTCGCGCGCGGGTCAGCCAGGAACGCATTGGCGTAGGGGTCGATCGCGATGCAGCGTGCCTGGCGCCGGATCAACCCGCGGTACAAGCGCTGCAAGGCGGCGTCGTGCTCGGCCAGCGGCAGGTACGGCCAGACCTGCGCGGACGAATCCCGCAGCCACATCGCGTCGATGTCGCCGGTAACGATGAAAGTGTCGGGCTTGCCGTCCAGCTCACCGGCGTGCACGGTGGTATCCAGCGTGTTCGGGCAACAGTTTTCGAACAGCCACGCGAGTTTCGGATCGCCGACCTTCGCCCCGACGCGCGCCAGCTCGTGCTCGACCGCCGGACTGGTGAACGTGCGCTGCCGCGGCGGCGGACGCCGGCTGGCGTAGCGCGGGGCCACGCCAGCGGCAAAACCACGCGTCGCGATCCCGGGCAGCGTCGCGCCCGCGGCGGTGGCGCCGATCAGTTTGAGAAATTCGCGACGGTCGGGCATTCGGGGCGATCCGGTTCTCAACGCGGCAGGGCGTCGCGGCCATCGATCGTAAACGCCGCGCTGACGCCCGGGGCATCGCCGGGCTGGCCACCGCCGATGAAGATACGGTACTGCCCTGCGACCACGGCGCGCGCGCCCGCGGCATCGACCGTGCTCAACCGCCGCGGCGACAGTGCGAATTCGACGCGGCGGCTCTCGCCCGGTTTCAGGTGCACGCGCTGGAACCCGACCAGCGCGTGGCGCGGCGCTAGGGCCAGTGCCTTCGGATAATCCAGGTACGCCTCCACCACTTCGTCGCCCGCGCGCGTGCCGGTGTTGCGCACCTCGGCTGCGACCGAAAGCGTCGCGCCGGCCGGCAGCGTCGTTGCCGACAACGCCGGGGCGCCGTAGGCAAACGTGGTGTAGCCGAGACCATAGCCGAACGGATACAGTGGCGTGCCGGTGAAGTAACGGTACGTGCGGCCTTGCATCGAATAACTGACGTAGGGCGGCAGGTCCCGCGTGGAACGATAGAAGGTGACCGGCAGCCTGCCCGCGGGGTTGTAATCACCCGCCAGAGTCTCGGCGATCGCGGTGCCGCCGGCCTCACCCGGATACCACGCGACCAGGATCGCGTCGGCGTGTTGCTGCGCCCAATCCAGCGCCACCGCGCTGCCGGACACCAGCACCACGACCAGCGGCTTGCCGGACGCGGCGGCATGCCGGAGCAGCGCGCGTTGCACCGCCGGCAACGCGATGTCGGTGCGGTCGCCGTGATCGAAGCCCGGCACGTCGATCGACAATTCCTCGCCTTCGACATCAGGGGACAAACCGACGAACGCGACCACCGCATCGGCGCCATCGAGCGCGCGGTCGACCTGCGCGAGCTGGGCGGCAGCCGGCGCCAGCCACTGCAGGCGGATCCCCTGGTCACGCCCGCTGTGCACCATTTCCAGCTTGATCGCGTGCGGTGAGGTGTCGGCGAAATGCACGGTCGCCTGCATCGGCTTGCCGTGACCGGGGCTGTCGATGATCGGCTTGCCGTCCAGGTACAGGCGTACGGGATCGTGCCCACGGCAATCGAAGCAGCGATCGACGTGCACCGCCAGCGTGTAGTCGCCGGCCGCGGGCGGCACCAGTTCGCCCATCCAGCGCACCGCGTAATGGTCGGGGTCGAGCGCACGGGCGGGCGCCACGTGGTCCCAATCGAAATCGACCGTACGGTCGACGCGCGTGAGCGCCGGCTTGCCGGAGAACTCAAGGTTGTTGAAGTACTCGCCGGTGAGGCCCGGCGCGCCCTCCGTGCTGCGCAACGCGGTTTCCGGAATCGGGATCGGCACGCCCGCCGCCACCGGCGCACCTTGCGCGTAGGCGACGCGATCGGCCCCGAAGCGTTGGCGCAGCCCTTCCAGGGGCGTCACCGGATGTCGCGCGGTGCCGTGGTAACTGGCCTCGAGCGTTTCGACGGTGTCTGCATCCGGCCCGATCACGGCGATGCGTATGCCGGCGCGCAGCGGCAACGTGGTGTGGGCATTCTTCAGCAACACCAGCGATTCCCGCGCGGCTTGCAGCGCGAGCCGGCGATGCGCCGCGCTGTCGATCTGGTCGGGGCCAATGTGCGCGTACGGGCCGGCATCCGCGTCGCCCATGCTGCCGAGTCGGTAGCGCGCGCTGAACAGCCGGACGAGTGCCGCGTTCAGCACCGACGCCTTGACGTAACCCTTGCGCACCGCCTCGCCGAGCGACGCATAGGCGTCGCCGCAATCGAGGTCGGTACCGGCCTTGATCGCCGCCGCGGCGGATTGCGCGTTGTCGGGCCGGTAGTAATGAAAGTGCGTCATGTCGTCCACGGCGTCGCAGTCGGACACGACGTACCCGGGAAAGCCCCAATCCTTGCGCAACCGCGTGGTCAGCAGCCGGTCATCGGCGCAGGCCGGCGTACCGTGCAGCGCGTTGTAGGCGCACATCACCGAACCCGCATGGCCTTCGGTCACGGCCGCGCGGAACGCCGGTAGGTAGGTGGCCTCCAGGTCGTGCGGCGAAACATCCACGTCGAACCCGTGGCGGCCGGGTTCGGGGCCGCTGTGCACCGCGAAGTGCTTGGGCGTGGCGAGCGCGCGCGGATGCAACGGATCGTCGCCCTGGATGCCGCGCACGAAGCCGACCGCGAGCGTGGCGGTGAGATACGGATCCTCGCCGTAGGTTTCCTGGCCCCTGCCCCAGCGCGGGTCGCGGTCGATGTTGATGTTGGGTGACCAGATCGTCAGGCCTTGGTAGCGTCCATGGGCCTGGTGCATTCCGACCGCGTTGAAGCGCGCGCGTGCCTCGGTCGAAACCACCGTGCCGACTTGTTGCAGCAGCGCCGGGTCCCAGCTTGCCGCCAACCCGATCGCCTGCGGAAACACCGTCGCGAACCCGCCGCGCGCGAGCCCGTGCAGGCCCTCGTTCCACCATGTGTACGCGGGTACGCCCAGGCGCGGGATCGCGGGCGCGTCCGCCTGCAATTGCGCGACCTTTTCCGCGAGCGTCATTTTGGCGACCAATGCGGTTGCGCGTGCATGGGCATCGCCGGACGCCGCATGCACGGGAACCGCGCACGCAAGCAACCCGCACAGGGTGAACACCAATGGCACGACGCGTTTCAATGGACACCCCCCGCCGTCGCGTCGGCCACGTCCTGCACGCGCAATGCCTCGCGCAGCGCCGCAAGGTTGGCGTGGCTGCGCACCTGCAAGCTGACACGCTGGCCCGGCAACAGGTCGAAGGCGTTGTCGGACAGCGTAGCGTCCACGGCGCCAAACGACACCCACACTTCGCGCGCCAACGCGTCACTGGACAGCTCCAGGACGTAGCCGTCGGCATCCGGCCGCAGCCCGGCACGGATATGCGGCGCGGGCAGCGCGAGATCCTTGGGCGCTTCGAAGAACACCAGGTTGCGGGAAACCGTCTTGCCGCCTTCGAGCAGCTCGAACACCGCAAACGTTGCGCGTGGATCGGCGCCCTGCAGCAGTTGCGCGTCGGTGTAACGGGCCACATGCGTGCTGGACAGCGGTGCGAGTTTCGCGTCCGCAGTGCGTTCGACCAGCACCTTGCCCGCGAAATCCATCACGCGCACGCGCCAGCGCACCGGCGTCGCCTTGGCAAGGTCGGACACCAACGACACCGTGGTCACGCCGTGGTTGCGCAAGGCGGCAATCAGCACCGGCGCGTAGAAGCGCCGCGCGTGGAACTGCAACATTTTCCAGCGGCCGTAGTAGTCGATGCTGGACCAGGTGATGCCCGGCCACACATCGTCGAGCTGCCAGTACAGCGAACCCATGCTTTCGGGGCGCGATGCGCGCAGATGCTCGGCCGCAAGCTGGATGCCCTCGGCCTGCATCGCCTGGCTCAAATAATCCGCCGCGACGAAACTTTTCGGCTTGCCGAATTCGCGCTCAACATAGGCAAGCAGGCGCTGGTTGCCCTTGCTTTCCGCGTAATGCGGGCCGCGGTCGAACTTCTGGTGCGCGCGGATGACTTGCGAATCCAGCGTGCGGTCGGAAGGTTCGGTAAACGCGTCGATGGTGGCCATCGGCGGCATCGCCTGCAGGCCGTATTCCGACATGAAGCGCGGCGTGACGTCGAGGTAGGCCGTCGCCGGCAGTGCGTCGCCGGACCACACGTTCCAGTAGTGGTAATCGCCGTCGTCGGTGACGTTGACCGGGCCCGCGTAATCGGTGCCGGGCGAGCCGGGCCAATAGGGCACGCTCGGCTCGTACTTCGCCACCGCGTCACGCAGCGTGTGGTCGAACAGTTGGCGCATCCCGTGTTCGATGCGCTTGCGTTGCGCCGCCGTGATGGTCTTCTTGAAAACTTTGCGGTCATCCCACGATTCCCAGCCGGTTTCGACCTCGTTGTTGCCGCACCACAGAACGATGGACGGATGATCGCGCAGGCGCCGCACCTGCTGCGCGGCCTCGTTGCGCACGTTGTCGCGAAAGGCCCGGTCGGCCGGCGGAATCGCGCCGCCGAACATGAACTCCTGCCACACCATCAAGCCCAGTTTGTCGGCCTCGACATAAAAATCGTCCGGCAGGTAGTAGCCGCCACCCCACACCCGCAGCATGTTCATGTTGGCGTCGTGCGCCGACTGCAGCAGTTGCCGGATGCGCGCGGACGTGACGCGTGTGGGGAAACTGTCCATCGGGATGAAGTTGGCGCCCTTGGCGAAGATCGGCACGCCGTTGACCACGAATTCGAAGCGCCTGCCCCACCGGTCCTTTTGCCGGCGCAGTTCGACACTGCGCAGGCCGGTCTCGCGATCGGCACTGGCGACGCTCGTGCCGTCAACTGCGACATCGACGTGGAAGTCGTAGAGGTTCGGCTTGCCGTAACCCGCCGGCCACCAGCGGTCGGGATGCGCAATCTCGAACGGAATCGCGACGGTGTTGTCGCCGGCTCGCAACGCGAGCTTGCGATCCAGCGAACCGGTTTTGCCGTTCGGTGTACGCCAGTGCAGCGCGACGTGCGCGCTCCCGGCGACGTCGGATTGCAGTTCAAGCTGTGCCTGCAATTTGGCCACCTCGGCAGTGACGCTGGGCTGCGCGATCGAGAAATCCGCCAGCCGCAGCGTATCCCAGCTTTCCAGCTTGACGCCCTGCCAGATGCCTTCGGTGACGATGCGCGGACCCCAGTCCCAGCCGTACTGGTAAGCGGCCTTGCGCACGTAGTTGGCGGTCTGCTTACCCTTCGGCTCGTCGCCAAAAACCGAATCGAACTCGCCCGGCAATGCATAAGGCTGCCTCAGCAGCCACGGTTGCAGGCGCTTGATCGGCGAATACAGCCGCACTTCCAGGGCGTTCGCGCCCGCGTGCAACAACGATTTCACCGGCACCCGCCAGCGCCGGAACATGTTGTCGGCGACAAGGATCTTGTGCCCATTGAGGTACACGTCCGCAAAGGTATCCAATCCGTCGAACACGATGTCGATGTGGCGGCGCGCCAGGGTGGCGGCAGCCACTTCGAAGCGCGTGCGGTACTGCCAGTTGGACAATCCCACCCACTGGATCTTCGCTTCGTCGTCGCGCCAGTACGGATCGGGGACCAGCTGCGACGCCAGCAGGTCGGTCTGCGCCGAGCCCGGCACCGTGGCCGGCAACCACTGCGCGGCACGCGGGTGCGCCTGCACGTGCGGGTCGCCGGGCGCCAGCCGGAACTGCCAGCCTGGATCCAGTGATTGCGTCGTGAGTGCGCTCGCCAGCGACGGCGAGCATGCGATGGCCGCCAGCGCAACCAGCCAGCACCATCGCCGAAGGACGTGACGCATGGTCATTTCACGATGATTTCGTCGCAGAAGATCCATGTCTGCGTACCGTTGACAGCCTGGACGTAGCGCGTCGCGACCACCCGCAGGTAGCGTGCCGTCACCGGCGCCGCCGGGGTGAACCTGACGTCGTGGATCATGGGCCGCATGGCGTCTGGATCGACCACGATCGGAGTCGTCTGCAGGGTGGTCCAGCTGTTGCCAT
>JAICHS010000120.1 GCA_025924775.1 Rhodanobacteraceae bacterium | reverse complement strand
GGGCGCGCCACCGACTGGCGCCGGAACGCCGTTATAGTTCGGGGCGCAAATGACGATGCGGAACGAGGTTGCAGCGCGTGGCACATGCGAAGGGGCAGGCGAGACCAAGGTCGAATGGCATGAGCGAGCGGACGCGCAGGCTGCTGCGCGAGGCCGCCGCGTTGTTGTTGTTTCCGCTGGCGGTGTACCTGTTCGCGTGCCTGGCTGGCTACAGCGAATCCGACCCTGGCTGGTGGCACACCGGTGCGCCGGGACAGGCCGTGCACAACTTCGGCGGGTCCGTGGGCGCGTACATTGCCGACCTGCTGTTCCACCTGTTCGGCGTGATTGCCTACGCATTTCCCTTGTTGTTGATCGTGCTGGCGGTCGGCGTGCTGCGCGGCTGGTACCAGCGCGGGGAGGACGGAAGCAAGTGGGAGCCCAGCCTGCGCCTGGTCGGGTTCGTGGCGTTCTTCGTGGGCGCCTGCGGGCTGGCGTGGCTGCGCGCCTCGGACCCGGCCTGCGACAACGTCGCGGCCGCCGGCGGCCTGCTCGGCTGCGGCGCGGGTGGTTTGCTGCATCACGGCTTTGGCGAACTGGGCGCGCTGCTGCTGCTGTTTGCGTTGACCCTGATCGCGATCACCTGGGTGACCGGCCTGTCGTGGTTCCGGGTGATGGACTGGACCGGTCAACAGGTGCTGGTGGGGACCGCGTGGGTACGCGGCAAGTTGAAGCGGGCCCCGGAAACCCTGGCCGCGCGCGCCGCGCGGGTCGAACGCGAAACCGCGCGCAAGGAAGACAGTGCGCGCCGCGCCAAGCGCGAACCCGTGCGGATCGAACCCGCGGCGGCGCCCATCGTCAAAAGCGAGCGCGCCAAGCGCGAAACCCAGATCCCGCTGTTCACCGGCGCGGCCAACGCGGGCGAACTGCCGCCACTGTCGCTGCTGGAGGAGCCTCCTGCGCAGCAGGGTACCGGCTATTCGGAGGAAACCCTGGAGGTGCTGTCGCGCCAGGTCGAGATGAAGCTCAAGGATTTCCGGATCGACGTGCGGGTGGTCAGCGCGCACCCTGGCCCGGTGATCACGCGTTTCGAACTGGAGCCGGCGCCCGGCGTGCGCGGCAGCCAGATTTCATCGCTCGACAAGGACATCGCGCGCGGCCTGTCGCTGGTCAGCGTGCGCGTGGTGGACGTGATCCCGGGCAAGAACGTGATCGGGCTTGAGATTCCGAACACCAAGCGCGAAATCGTGTACCTGTCGGAAATCTTCAGCTCGCGCGAATACGGTGATGCGCGCTCGTCGCTGTCGCTGGCACTGGGCAAGGACATCGGCGGACGGCCGGTCGTGGTGGACCTGCAAAAGATGCCACACCTGCTGGTGGCGGGCACCACGGGTTCGGGCAAATCCGTGGCGTTGAACGCGATGGTGCTGTCGCTGCTGTTCAAGGCCAGCCCGGACGATGTGCGCCTGATCATGATCGACCCCAAGATGCTGGAACTGTCGGTGTACGACAAGATTCCGCACCTGCTGACGCCGGTCGTCACCGACATGAAGGAAGCCGCCAACGCGCTGCGCTGGTGCGTGGCCGAAATGGAGCGCCGCTACAAGCTGATGGCCGCGGTAGGCGTGCGCAACCTCGCTGGCTTCAACAAGAAGGTGCGCGACGCCGAAGCCGCCGGCCAGCCCTTGCCCGACCCGTTGTTCAAGGCCAACCCGGACGCGCCGGAAGACAAGGCGCAGCCGCTGCAGCCGCTGCCCTTCATCGTCGTGATCATCGACGAGTTCGCCGACATGATGATGATCGTCGGCAAGAAGGTGGAGGAATTGATCGCGCGCCTGGCGCAGAAGGCGCGTGCCGCGGGCGTGCACCTGGTGCTGGCCACCCAGCGGCCGTCGGTGGATGTGATCACGGGCCTGATCAAGGCCAACATCCCGACCCGCATCGCGTTCCAGGTTTCATCCAAGATCGACTCACGCACCATCCTCGACCAGTCCGGCGCCGAAACCCTGCTGGGCAACGGCGACATGCTGTACCTGCCGCCGGGCACCGCAACGCCCGAGCGCGTGCACGGCGCATTCGTCGGCGACGACGATGTGCACAAGGTGGTCGATTGGCTGCGCACGCAGGGCGAGCCCAACTACATCGAGGGCGTGCTGGAAGACGTGCAGACGCTGGGCGACGGCAAGATCATCAACGAATCCGGCCTGCCGGAGGAAGAAAGCTCGAGCGACGACAACGCGCTGTACGACAAGGCAGTACAGATTGTCACCACCAGCCGGCGGGCTTCGATCTCGGGCGTCCAGCGGCACCTGCGCATCGGTTACAACCGCGCCGCGCGCCTGATCGAGCAGATGGAGCAGGACGGCGTGGTGACGCCGCCGCAGCACAACGGGCAGCGGGAAGTGCTTGCGCCGCCACCACCGGCCTGAGCCTCTCACGCTGCACACTCGCTTCGCTTGCGAAGGGGGTCGCGTGCGAGAGGCACGCGGGGAAGGTGGATTCACTGCGCTTGTAGGGCAGTCACCCACCGCTTCGTGGCGCCCCCCCCTTCCGGAGGCAAAGGGTCAAAGGCTTACTTCTAATGCGCCGTTCACGCGACGCGGGCACAATGCGCGGGTCTGCTGGCTATTGCCTGAAGGATTGGTCATGCGCAAATTGATTTTGCTGGTCACGTTGTCACTGTTCGCGGCGTCCGCTTTCGCCGCCACCGGCGCGCGTGCGCGCCTGGATGCGTTCGCCAATGGCCTGCATTCGCTGCGCGGCAACTTCGGCCAGACGGTGTACGACTCGCACGGCAATGTCACGGGGTCCAGCCATGGCCTGTTGGCGCTTGCGGCGCCGCGGTTGTTCCGTTGGCAGGTGACCGATCCGTACCAGCAGCTGATCGTCGCGGACGGCAAAAAGGTATGGGTATATGAACCCGACCTGCAACAGGCGACGGTGCGCGACCAGGGCGCCGAAGAGGCGCACAGCCCGCTGACCATCCTGACCGACCTGTCGCAGCTGGATACCGAGTTCAAGTCCACCGATGCCGGCACGCGCGACGGGCTGGAGTGGATGCGGCTGGTCTCGCGCGCCAAGGATCCGCAGTTCGAATACGCCGAAATCGGTTTCGACGCCACCGGCCCGCGCCGCATGGTGTTCAAGGACACCCTGGGCAATCGCACCGAAATCGCGTTTTCCGGTTGGGATCGCAACCCCGCGTTGCCCGCCGACACGTTCGTTTTCGTGCCACCCAAGGGCACCGACGTGGTGGGGGACGGGGGCGGCGCGGCCGCGCACTGACCTGACCGGCACACGGCGTGATTGCCAGACTGCCGCGTTGGGTGTTGTCTGGCGGGGTCGGGCTGGCGTTCGTCGCGGGGATGATCAACGCCATGGGCTACCTTGGTTTCCGTCAGCAGGCGGTGACGCACATGACGGGTACCACCTCGCTGCTGGGGATCGTTGCGGTGCAGGCCAACCTGGGTGACGCAGTCTATTTCGGCGCTGTGTTGCTGGCGTTCGTGGGAGGTTGCGCGCTCAGCGGTTTCATCATCGGTGATGGCGCCCTGCAGCTTGGCCGTCGCTATGGTGTGGCGCTGGCGATCGAATCGGTGTTGCTGTTTCTTGCGGTGCCGCTGCTGCTGCGACAGGACGATGCGGGTCTGTGGCTCGCGGCGGCCGCGTCCGGGTTGCAGAACGCCATGGCCGCCACTTACAGCGGTGCCGTCGTACGGACCAGCCACGTTTCCGGAATCATTACTGACCTCGGGGCCTACCTCGGCCACTGGCTGCGCGGTGACAGGCCGGATGGGCGGCGGGTGCGCCTGTACTGCGCCTTATTCGCGGGCTTCCTTGCAGGTGGCGTAGCCAGCGCGCTCGCCTTTCCCCACTGGCAGGAGCGGACTTTGCTGGTGCCGGCGGCACTGACGGGCTGTGTCGGCATTGCCTACGTGGTGTACCTGCACTGGGTCGGGCGGCGCGAACCGGTTGGCTGACGGTCACGCGTGCCGCATCGTTGGCGGTGGTTCCGCCGTCCATACGGCAACTGCATGATAAGGAAAAGTCGTGCGCGGTTATTTATGATGGCGGGATGCCGCGCTCCCATGCCACCGCCGGACCCGCCGGACTGTTCCCCGAATCCGATGCCCTGAAGCCGCTTGCCGAGCGGATGCGTCCGCGCACGCTGGATGAAATCGTGGGCCAGGACCGTTTGCTCGGGCCGGGCACCGCGCTGCGCCGCGCGCTGGAAGCGGGCAGCGTGCATTCGATGGTGTTGTGGGGGCCACCCGGCTGCGGCAAGACCACGCTGGCGTTGCTGGTGGCGCACTATGCCGACGCACACTTCCAGGCCATCTCGGCGGTGCTGTCGGGTCTGGCCGACGTGCGCAAAGCCTTGGCGGAAGCCGAAACGCTGTACGCGCAGGGCCGGCGCAGCGTGCTGTTCGTGGATGAGGTGCATCGCTTTAACAAGGCCCAGCAGGACGCCTTTCTGCCGCACATCGAACGTGGCGTGATCGTGTTCATCGGTGCCACCACCGAAAATCCGTCGTTCGAATTGAACTCCGCGTTGCTGTCGCGTTGCCGCGTGCACGTGATGGACGCGGTGTCCGCCGACGCCATCGCGGTCGCCTTGCAACGCGCATTGGCGGACCACGAGCGCGGCCTCGGCGCGTTGCACCTCACGGTCGACGATGAGGCGATCGCGCTGATGGCGAAAGCCGCTGATGGCGACGTGCGGCGCGCGCTGACCTTCCTCGAGATTGCGTCCGAACTGGCGCACGCCGGTCGCATCGACGCCGCCACGCTGCAGCAGGTGCTGGCCGACCGCACGCGACGCTTCGACAAGGGCGGCGATGCGTTCTACGACCAGATTTCCGCCATGCACAAGTCGGTGCGTTCGTCCGACCCGGATGCCGCGTTGTACTGGCTGGTGCGCATGCTGGATGGCGGTTGCGAGCCACGCTACCTGGCTCGCCGGCTGGTGCGCATGGCGGTCGAGGATATTGGCTTGGCCGACCCGCGTGCGTGGCAGCTCGCGTTGCATGCATGGGATACCTACGAACGGCTGGGTTCCCCCGAGGGCGAACTGGCGCTGGCCGAGGCCGTGTTGTATCTCGCCGTCGCGCCCAAGAGCAACAAGGCCTACGCGGCCTACAACGCCGCGCGCGCGGCCGTGCGCGAAACCGGCACCCTGGACGTGCCGATGCATCTGCGCAACGCGCCGACCCAATTGATGAAGGGCCTTGGTTACGGCAAGGGCTATCAATACGACCCCGACGTGGAAGGCGGCGTGGCGCTGGATCAGCAATGCCTGCCCGACGCGCTGGCCGGTTCCGAGTTCTACGCCCCGACCGCCAATGGCGTCGAAGCCAAGATCAAGCAGAAGCTTGATGCGCTGCGCGAGGCGCGCGCCAAGGCCCGTGGTGGCCACGCCTGACGCTGCCGTGCAGCGCCGTGGGCTGCTGCGTTGCACCATGTCGCCAGCCGCCGCGATAATGCGGCATTCATTCGATCAGGACTGGCCATGCTGGACCCGGCATTGTTGCGCGCGCATCTGGCCGACACCGCGGCGCGCCTGAAAACGCGTGGCTACGCGCTGGATGTGGCGGCGATCGAGGCGTTGGAAGCCGACCGCAAGCGGCTTGCGACCGAGACGCAGGACTTGCAGGCGCATCGCAACGCGCGTTCCAAGGCGATCGGGCAGGCCAAGGCCAAGGGTGAAGATGTCGCGCCGATCATGGCGGAAGTCGCCGGCATCGGCGATAAGTTGAAAGCCAACGAAGCTGCACTGGCGGAAGTGCAGGGCAAGCTGGCCGCGTTGGTGCTGGCAATTCCGAATCTGCCGGGCGAGTCCACGCCCGTTGGCAAGGACGCGGCGGAAAACGTCGAGGTGTCGCGCTGGGGCACGCCGCGCACATTCGATTTCGCGGTGAAGGATCACGTGGCACTCGGCGCCCGCCATGGCTGGCTGGATGGCGACGCTGGTGCGAAGCTGTCCGGCGCGCGCTTCACCGTGCTGCGTGGCGAGCTTGCGCACCTGCATCGCGCACTCGCGCAGTTCATGCTGGACCTGCATACGCGCGAACACGGTTACACCGAATGCAACGTGCCACTGCTGGTCAATCCGGAAACCATGCAGGGCACCGGTCAGCTGCCGAAGTTCGAGGAGGACCTGTTCTCGACGCATATCGGCGAGGCCAGGCGCTATCTGATCCCGACCGCCGAAGTTTCGCTGACCAACCTTGTGCGCGATTCGATCCTGGAAGCAAACCAGCTGCCGCTGCGCGTGACCGCACATACGCCGTGTTTTCGCGCCGAAGCGGGCAGCTACGGCAAGGACGTCAAGGGCATGATCCGCCAGCACCAGTTCGAGAAGGTGGAACTGGTGCAGATCGTCGAGCCCTCGAAATCGTTCGAGGCGCTGGAGGAACTGACCGGCCATGCCGAGAACGTGCTGCAGCGGCTGGAGCTGCCGTATCGCAAGATGGCGTTGTGCACGGGCGACATGGGCTTTTCCGCCGCCAAGACCTACGACCTCGAGGTGTGGCTGCCTTCGCAAAACATGTACCGCGAAATTTCCTCGTGTTCCAATTGCACCGATTTCCAGGCCCGCCGGATGCAGGCGCGCTGGCGCAACCCGATCACCGGCAAGCCGGAGCTGGTGCACACGCTCAACGGCTCGGGCCTGGCCGTGGGGCGTTGCCTGATCGCGGTGATGGAGAACTACCAAAACACCGACGGGTCGATCAGCGTGCCGTCGGCGCTGCGGCCGTACATGGGTAGTATGGAGCGCATCGCGTAAACTCGAGGCCGGAGCGAACATCGGCGTAGCCGATGGCCCGTAGGGCGAGCCACAGGAGGTGGCGAGTCAATCCGGCGTACGAAGGTTGGAATATTGGTGAGGTGGCTGAGTGGTCTAAAGCACCGGACTTGAAATCCGGCGTACGGCTTGCCGTACCGTGGGTTCGAATCCCACCCTCACCGCCAGATACGACAAAGGGGCCGCTGG
>JAICHS010000119.1 GCA_025924775.1 Rhodanobacteraceae bacterium | reverse complement strand
CACCTCGCCGGTCGAACGCATTTCCGGGCCCAGGATCGGGTCGACGTTCTGGAACTTCAGGAACGGGAAGATGGCTTCCTTGACCGCCCAGTAGTGCGGCACGCGCTCGCGCGTGGTGCCCTGTTCGGCCAACGTCTCGCCAGCCATGCAGCGCGCGGCGATTTTTGCCAGCGGCCGGCCGGTGGCTTTGGACACGAACGGCACCGTGCGCGAGGCGCGCGGGTTCACTTCCAGGATGTACACGTCCTCGCCCTGGATCGCAAACTGCGTATTCATCAATCCGACCACGCCCAACTCGCGGGCCAGCACCGTCACCTGGCGGCGCAGTTCGGCCTGGATCGCCGGCGACAGCGAATACGGCGGCAGCGAGCATGAGGAGTCGCCCGAGTGCACGCCGGCTTCCTCGATGTGCTGCATGATGCCACCGATCAGCACCGCGCCATCGGCGTCGGCGATCACGTCCACGTCCACTTCCACGGCGTTGTCGAGGAAGCGGTCGAGCAGCACCGGCGACTTGTCCGATACCCGCACCGCGTCGCGGATGTAACGGGCCAGGTCTTCGTCGGCATGCACTACTTCCATCGCGCGCCCACCCAGCACGTAGCTGGGGCGCACGATCAGCGGGTAACCCAGCTCGCGCGCCAGCACCATCGCCTCCTCGGCGGTGTGCGCGATGCGGCTGGGTGGCTGCCGCAGGCCCAGCTTTTCGATCAGCTTGTTGAAGCGCTCGCGGTCTTCGGCCAGGTCGATCGAATCGGACGAGGTGCCGATGATCGGCACGCCTGAGGCTTCCAGCGCGCGCGCCAGCTTCAGCGGTGTCTGGCCGCCGTACTGCACGATCACGCCGGTGGGCTTTTCCTTGTCGACGATTTCCAGCACGTCTTCCAGCGTCACCGGCTCGAAATACAGCCGATCGGACGTGTCGTAGTCGGTCGACACGGTTTCAGGGTTGCAGTTGACCATGATGGTCTCGAAACCATCCTCGCGCAGCGCCAGCGCCGCGTGCACGCAGCAATAGTCGAACTCGATCCCCTGCCCGATGCGGTTGGGGCCGCCGCCCAGCACCATGATCTTCTTGCGGTCGGAAGGATTCGACTCGCACTCTTCCTCGTAGGTCGAGTACATGTACGCCGTGGTGGTGGCAAACTCGGCCGCGCAGGAATCCACGCGCTTGTACACCGGCCGCACGTCCAGCGTGTGGCGCAGGTGCCGTACCGCGCGCTCGTCCGATTCCACCAAGGTAGCGAGACGCGAATCGGAAAAGCCCATGCGCTTCAGCTCGCGCATGCGCGGCGCATCCAGCGCGCGCATGCCGGAGGTGCGCACGTCGGCCTCGGCCGCGACGATGTCCTCGATCGCGGCCAGGAACCAGCGGTCGATCTTGCACAGCTCGTAAACCTGCTCCAGCGACAGGCCCGCGCGGAACGCGTCGCCCACGTGGAACACGCGCTCCGGCCCCGGCTGGCGCAGTTCGCGCTTCAGCGATTCCATGCCCTCCGGCGTCTTCCAGTCGATGCCACCCGGGTTCAAGCCGTCGTGTCCCGTTTCGAGGCCGCGCAGCGCTTTCTGCAGCGACTCGGGAAACGTCCGCCCGATCGCCATCACCTCGCCCACCGATTTCATCTGTGTGGTCAGGTGCGGGTCGGCGGCCGGGAATTTTTCGAACGCAAAGCGCGGAATCTTGGTGACGATGTAGTCGAGCGCGGGCTCGAACGACGCGGGCGTCTTACCGCCGGTGATTTCGTTCTTGAGTTCGTCCAGCGTGTAGCCCACCGCCAACTTGGCCGCCACCTTGGCGATCGGGAAACCGGTGGCCTTGGAGGCCAGCGCCGAGGAGCGCGACACGCGCGGATTCATCTCGATCACGATGATGCGGCCGGTGTCGGGATTGACACCAAACTGCACGTTGGACCCGCCGGTATCGACGCCGACCTTGCGCAGCACCGCGATCGAGAAATCGCGCATGCGCTGGTATTCCTTGTCGGTCAGCGTCAACGCGGGCGCCACCGTGATGGAATCGCCGGTGTGCACGCCCATCGGGTCCATGTTCTCGATCGCACACACGATGATGCAGTTGTCCGCCTTGTCGCGGACCACTTCCATCTCGAATTCCTTCCAGCCCAGCATCGATTCGTCGATCAGCACTTCGTGCACCGGCGACATTTCCAGGCCGCGCGCGATGATGGCTTCGAATTCCTCGACGTTGTAGGCGATGCCGCCGCCGGTGCCCCCCAGCGTGAACGACGGCCGGATGATGCACGGAAAACCCAGGTCCGCCTGGCCCTTGCGGGCCTCCTCGAGGGTGCGCGCGATCGCGGAACGCGGCGACTCCAGGCCGATCTCGTCCATCGCGTTGCGGAACAGCTCGCGATCCTCGGCCACGCGGATGGCGTCGCGCGAAGCGCCGATCAGTTCGACGCCGTATTTCTCCAGCACGCCGTGGTCGGCCAGCTCCAGCGAACAGTTGAGCGCGGTCTGCCCGCCCATGGTCGAAAGCAGCGCCTCGGGGCGCTCCTTGGCGATGATTTTTTCCAGCGTCTGCCAGGTGATCGGCTCGATGTAGACGCGGTCGGCCATCTCGGGGTCGGTCATGATCGTGGCCGGATTCGAGTTGACCAGCACCACGCGGTAGCCTTCCTCGCGCAGCGCCTTGCAGGCTTGCGCGCCGGAGTAGTCGAACTCGCAGGCCTGCCCGATCACGATCGGGCCGGCACCGATGATCAGGACGGTCTTGATGTCATTGCGGCGGGGCATCAGCGGGCCTCCTGCATGAGGGTCGCGAAGCGTTCGAAGAGGTAACGGATGTCGTGCGGCCCGGGGCTGGCTTCGGGATGGCCCTGGAAACAGAAGGCGGGGCGGTCAGTCAGCTTGAAGCCCTGCAACGAACCATCGAACAGCGAAACGTGGGTTGGCTTGGCGTTGGCGGGCAGCGTCTTCGCGTCGACCGCAAAACCGTGGTTCTGGCTGGTGATGAACACCCGCCCGTCGTCCAGGTCCTTGACCGGGTGGTTGGCGCCATGGTGGCCGAACGGCATCTTGACGGTCTTGGCGCCCAACGCGAGGCCCATCAACTGGTGGCCCATGCAGATGCCGAACAGCGGGATTTTGGCGTCCAGCAGTGCGCGCGTGGTAGCGATGGCGTAGCCGGCGGCGGCGGGATCGCCCGGCCCGTTGGACAGGCACACCCCGTCGGGTTTCAGGGCGAGCACTTCGGCGACCGGCGTCTTGGCCGGCACCAGCGTCACCTCGCAGCCCTGCTCCACCAGCAACCGCGGGATGGTCCGCTTCACGCCAAAGTCGTAGGCGACCACGCTGAATTTTTTCGTGAGCGGATGGAACGTTTGGGCATCCAGGTCGTAGGTGCCCGCATGCCACGGTTGCGCCGCGTCCACGCTGACGCTGCGGCCCAGGTCCATCCCGACCATGTCGGGTACGCCACGCGCCTGCGCGATGGCGGCATCGGCGTCGATCGCATCACCCGCGACGATGCAGCCGTTCTGCGCACCGTGGTCGCGCAGGATGCGCGTCAGCTTGCGGGTGTCGATGTCGCCGATCGCGACGATGCCCTGGCGCGTCAGATAAGCCGGCAGCGATTCGGTGCTGCGCCAATTCGAGGTCAGGCGCGGAACGTTGCGTACGATCAGCCCAGCCACGTGGATCTTGCCGGATTCAACATCGACCGTGTTGCAGCCGGTGTTGCCCACGTGCGGCACCGTCAGGGTGACGATCTGGCGTGAATAGGAAGGGTCGGTCAGGATTTCCTGATAACCCGTCATCGCCGTGTTGAACACCACCTCGCCCACCGTCGTGCCGCTGGCGCCAACGGCCTCGCCGTGGAAGAGGGTGCCATCGGCAAGGGCGAGCAAGGCGGGCGTGGGCATGAGGGCTCCGGGTACAGGGCAACCCGCAGGCCTCGCAATGCGGGCCTGTGGGAAATGGTTTTCGGGCAAGGCGCAATCCTAGCAGAATCCGGACCGGCCTTCATGGTTTGCGCGGTCGCCAGCGATACAATCCGCGTCTTGCGAGGATACGCCATGCTTGCCCCCACCCTGCTTGATCCTGCCCGCCTCGACCGGCCCGACACACTGGTCCGGGACGACCCGTTTCCGTTCCTGATCGCCCACGGCCAGTTGCCGGAGGAAGCGCGCGCGGACCTCACCCGCGACTTCCCGAAATATTCCGCCGCGGGCTTCTTTCCCTACGACCAGAAGGAGTGCGGTGAGTCCATCCACGCGCTGGTCGCCGCGTTGACCTCACCGTCGTTTGCCAGTGCCGTCGGCGCCAAGCTCGGCATCGACAATCTCGGCCAGTACCCGTCCCTGGTCACGCTGTGCCGGAACCTCAACAAACGTCACGGCACCATCCACACCGACAGCCAGTCCAAGGTCGCGACCGCGCTGCTGTACCTCAATCCCAGCTGGCACGACACCAGTGACGGCTGCCTGCGTTTCCTGGCGAAGATCGACGACATCGACGCCGCAATCGCACCCGAAGTGAAACCGCTGTACGGCGAATTCGTGATCTTCAAGCGCGCCGACAACTCCTTCCACGGCCACCTGCCCTACGAGGGCGAACGTCGCGTGATCCAGGTGGCGTGGTTGACCAGCGAGGAAGCCAAGCAGCGCAAGACCCAGCGCGGCGTCGCCTCGCGCTTCTTCAAGAAAATCGCCGGCGGACTCGACCGCAGGTTTGGCGCGGGTCGCGGCCGCAACGCATCGCATCCGGATTGAGCACACGCGGGCTGCAGGCTACGCATCGGAACGGCCCTGCTGTGGGAACGCGCCCTGCGCGCAACAGACCGCCCGCATGGAAAAGAGCAGGCGCCGTGCGTCGACCGGCGCTTGCGGGACCCAGGCGCGGCGTCCGGTGAAGGCACCCTGGGCGGCTTGCTGAAGCGCATCAGCGCGGCTTTTGACAGTCCTGTACCGGCACTTGTGCCCCACTTTGGCGTGGCGTAGTGTGCGACGCACGTCACACTCCTGGGGAGGAGGGTGCGGACGAAGTCCGTAGCAAATCCACTCGTTCCCGGAGGGTTTATGAAGACGCTCACTGCGTGTGTGGTTGCGGCGCTTGCGGTTTCCGCTTGTGCCAGTGCGTATGCGGCGGATGCAAACCAGGCGATGGTCATGCGCGATTTCACCGACACCGTGGCGCCCGCCCAGCAGCAAGCCTACGAGGCGGGCCTCAAGGCGTACAACCAGTGCCTTCGCGAGCATCACGTCAAATTCAGAGAGTCGACCGTGACCCACGAAACCGGCAACGACTACATGTATTCAACCGATGTGGGACCGCTGACCTGGGCCGACGTGGATACCCTCGATGCAGAGGCAAAGTCCTGCGATGCGACTTGGCGCGCGCAGGGAAACCCGCATCTGAAAAGCGAGACCAGTGTGTTCATCGTCACCCGGCCCGGCTTCAGCCGCATGCCCAAGGACATGACCGGCTACGCGCTCATTGATGTCATCCACTTCACGCTCAAGCCCGGCATGGCGGCGCAGAAGGCCTTCACGGATGCGGTGAAAGAGATTTACGCGGCCGAGAACAAAGCCAATTGGCCGGAGTATTCCACCACGGGTCGGATCGATTCGGGCGGCCCGGGCGCGCCCGATTACGAGCTCGATATTTTCTACAAGAACTGGGCAAGCCTGGGGCCCGAGCCCAATCCACCGTTGTGGAAAATGGTGGCAAGCGTCTACGGCCAGCAGAAGGCCGACGACCTCCGCGGCGCCTTGAACGGCGCGATCGCCAGCACCGAAGAACACGTTGACAGACTTGATCCGGGCCTGAGCTACATCCCCGGCAAGTAAGCGCAAAACCAACCACCCGGATTGATCAACCCCTTCGGGACGGAGGGGTTGCCGCGCAGCGGCGGGGATGTCGTCGCACGCCGTGCGACCCCCATGGTCGCGCCGCATGCGCATTCGCTTGGCATCCTCCTCCCGTGGAGGGAATGCCAAGCGGCGCTTCGCGCCTGCATTCAAGACGAACGGAAGTTCAGACGGCGCCACGGATGATCGGACCAGGCCACCCGGATGCCTGGCGCGTTCCGCCAGCGTGTTTCTCGTGAGGGGATTTTCATGCGTACGCAAGCAAGACTGTCGATCGCCGTGGCGGCGATCGTGTTGTCCCTTTTCGCCACTACTGCGGGGACAGCTGCCGCAAGCGGAGACGAAACTGCACCAGACGTCGCGATCCGCGCCGCGGAAGCGTGGGCGTTTCCCAAGCCGCATTCACCGGATCCAAGCGCGCCGAAGCAAGCGCCCGCACCGAAGGCGAACCCCAACCAGCCAATGCACGTACCGGGCAGCACGCGCAGCTACACGCTGGCTGAGTTGAACACCGACTCCAACGCGCCGGATTGGTTTCCGCAGGACCACCTCCCACCGCCACGAATTGTCCTGCATGGCCACAAACCGACCATGGCTTGCGCCGCATGCCACGTCGCCAACGGCTCGGGCGCTCCGGCCAGTGCGTCGTTGGCGGGTTTGCCGAAGGCATACATCGTGGAGCAGCTGGCAGCGTTCCGTGACGGTCAGCGCGCCAACGACGTCATGCCCATGGAAGCTCGCAGCCTTGACGCGGTGGAGATCGAACAGGCATCGACCTACTTTTCGAGCCTGAAGATTCCCCATCTCACGCAGGTCGTCGAAACCGCGACCGTACCCCAAACCCACTGGCACGGTTACGCACTGGTGCCGAACCAAAACGGTGCGCGCGAACCACTCGGCGAGCGCATCGTCGAAGGGCCCGTCAGCGCCAAGCTCTACGCCCTCGGCGACGGTCGTTCCGGATTCATTGCCTGGGTGCCACCCGGCAGCATCGCGGCAGGTGCCGTGATCGCGGCAAACGGCACGGGCTCCGCCACCGCGTGCGCATCCTGCCACGGCACGAAGTTGCAAGGCGCCGGCAACATTCCGTACCTCGCCGGGCGTTCACCCACCTACATCGCGCGAGAACTGATCCTGTTTCGTACT
>JAICHS010000118.1 GCA_025924775.1 Rhodanobacteraceae bacterium | reverse complement strand
GTTGTCGAGCGTGAACGTGGTGTGCCCGCCCCAGCCGTTGAAGTTGCCGACCAGGTGCGTCTCGAATTTGTCACGCGGCTTGTTTTCGGGATAGAACACCGGCGCACCGCTGGCCGACACCATTTTGGTCTGTTCGTGCGTTCGCAGCCAATTGTCGAGGTTCTGCAGTTCCTGCGGCGACAGCTTGTCGAGTCCGGCCGCCTTGAAGTCGGCTGCGGACATGCGTTCCTCCAACGAGGAAAACTGCTGCGCCATGACGGGCAGCGCGGTGAGCAATAGGGCCAGGGCGGCCGGCAACATCAGTCGGGTGCGCATGGGCGGCGATGATAGCAGTGCCCTATGCGGGCCGCACGCGGTATCCATGGGTTCAATTTAATACACTGGGGGTCTTTCGCAAACCTTTCCCACATCGAAACATCTGCAACCGGGTGCACTTGCGTTCATGCCAGAATCCAATGCCAGCCGCCGCACGCCTGCGCCGCCCGTTGCCGGGTTGCCGCCGGCGGCGCGCGATCTGTGGCAGCAGATTGACGCGCTGCTTGCGGCGATTGGCTGCGACGACGACACGCGCGCGGCGGCGGCGTGGTACGCGGTCGCCGGCGTCGATCCCACTGCATGGCAAACCGCTGCCGGGAACGCGCCGGAAGCGTTGCGGCGCCTGGTCGAGGGCCAGCAGCAGGCGGAGCGGGTGTGGGCGTTGCACGCGGCGCGCAGCGCGGATGCCAGCGCCGAAGGCTTGCGCCGCATGCTGCTGGCGATCATCCGCGACCTGCGCGTGGTGTATCTGTTGCTGGCGCGCCAGCTGGCGCGGATGCGCGCGGCGACGGACCTGCCAGACGTCGAACGGCGCGCGCTGGCGCAGCTGACGCGCGACATCCACGCGCCGTTGGCCAATCGCCTTGGCATCGGCCAGTGGAAGTGGGAACTGGAGGATCTGGCCTTCCGCTACCTGCAGCCGGATGTCTATCACCGCATCGCGAAACTGCTGGACGAGCGCCGTACCGATCGCGAGGCGTGGATCGCGCGCAGCGTTGCACAGCTGCGTGATGCCCTCGCGGCGCAAGGCATCCACGCCAGCGTCAACGGCCGCGTCAAACACATCTATTCCATCTGGCGGAAGATGCAGCGCAAGCAAGTGGGGTTCGGCGAGTTGTACGACATCCGGGCCCTGCGGGTGCTGACCACCAGCGTGGCCGATTGCTACGCGGTGCTCGGCGTGGTGCACGGGCTGTGGCCGATCATCCCGCAGGAGTTCGACGACTACATCGCGCGGCCCAAGGGCAACAACTATCGCTCGCTGCACACCGCAGTGATCGGACCGGACGGCAAGACGCTGGAAGTGCAGATCCGCACCGAGGAGATGCATCGCGGCGCCGAGCTGGGCGTGGCCGCGCACTGGCGCTACAAGGAAGGCGGGCAGGGCGATGCCGCGTACCAGGCGCGCGTGGCGTGGATGCGCAAGCTGCTGGAAGCGCGCGGCGAGGGCGAGAATGATGCCGCGCTCGCGGCGGAGTTGCACGCCGAACTGGCCGAGGAGCGCGTCTATCTGCTGACCCCCAAGGGCCAGGTGCTCGATTTGCCGGCCGGTGCGACCGTGCTGGATTTCGCCTATCACGTGCACACCTTGGTCGGGCATCGCTGCCGCGGCGCCAAGGTCAATGGCCGGATCGTGCCGTTGACCTGGCAGCCGGCCAGCGGCGACCGCATCGAGATCCTCACCGCGCGCGAACCTGCGCCCAGCCGCGACTGGCTGTCGCCGCAACTTGGGTACCTCAGCACGGCCAGCGCGCGCGGCAAGTTGCGGGCGTGGTTCCGGCGCGAGGACCTGACCGCCAACCTCGCGGCCGGGCGCCAGATCCTGGAACGCGAGGCACGCCGCCTGGCGGTGCCCGACGAGGTGTTGGAGCGCATGCCCGCGCGCCTGGGCCGCAAGCATCGCGACGATCTGCTGGTCGGGCTCGCGCTGGGCGAGGTAGGCGTGGCGCAGTTGACGCGGGCGCTGCTGGAATCGCAGCAGCCCGTGGCGCCGGCAACCGCAGCGACGCCGCCCGCAACGCGCCGACCCGCGCGCGGCGGGGGCGGGCCGGGCGCGCTCACGGTCGAGGGCGTGGGCAACCTGCTGACCACGCTGGCGCGTTGCTGCCGGCCGCTGCCGGGGGACGACGTCGCCGGGTACGTGACGCGCGGGCGCGGCGTCACCGTGCACCGGGGCGACTGCGCCGCGCTGGCGCGGTTGCGCGTGCGCAACCCCGAGCGCGTGATTGCGGTGCGCTGGCAAAGCGCACCCGATCGTGCCTATGAAGTCGCGATCCTGGTGCTGGGCTATGACCGCCGCGACCTGCAGCGTGACATCACCAACGTGGTCACCAACTCCGGCGCGCGGATCGTGGCCTCGGACAGCCACAGCGATCGCGACGTGGGCGAAGTGACGATGCACTTCACGCTGCGCCTGCACGATTTCGCCGAGTTGTCGGCGCTGCTGGCGCGGCTGTCGGCGGTTCCGAACATAACCGATGCGCGGCGACTGGCCGCCGGCTGAACGCACCGATCCGCAGGCACGGCGCGGGCCGATGTTAAAGTGCGCATACGCGGGGCGCCGGCGTGGAACCGTCACGCCGCCGCGGCGGTCTCAGCAGCAGCGGAGCTCCCACGCCGGTCGTGACCCGGCGGTTTGGCATGGCGTTGACAGGTCCTCGCATGAACAATCGAAACGACGCCTCCCGGCACGGTGGCCCGCAGCGCACCGAGCCGGTGCTCGGCAACCTGGATCACCTCGACGCCGACGATGATCGGCGCGCATCCGCGCGCCCGGAACCGCCGCGGCGGGAGCCACCCTTCGGCCATGCGCCGCGCGTGCGGGTGCCGCTCGCCCGCCGCCGCATCCCGTGGCTGGCCGTGGTGATCGCGATCGTCCTGGTGGTGGGCGGCGGTGGCTGGGCGTGGAGCCATCGCGCGACGCTGAGTGCGTTGCTGCCGCAAACACAGCTGAATTCGCTGCTGACCCGCGCCGATCAGGCGTACGCGGCCGGCAAGCTGATGGGTGGCCCCGACAGCGCGCGTGACCTGTACGTGGCGGCGCGCGCGCTCGACCCCGACAACGAGCAGGCGTTGGCCGGCCTGCAGAAGGTCGGCCACGCCGAGCTGGCGCAGGCGCAGGCCGCCTTGAAGGCGCATGATTACAACGCCGCGCGGGCGTCGCTGGAAGACGCACGCGGTCTGCTGGGCGGCGGCGCGGAAATCACGGCGGTGGACCAGGCGCTGGCCAAGGCGGTGTTGCACAACGCCAACGTGGACGTGTTGATCGACCAGGCGCGGGCGGCGCTGGCGAACGGACGCATCGATGGCAACGGCGGTGCGGCAGCACTGTTCGGCAAGGTACTGGCGGGCGACCCGCACAACGCGGTCGCGCGCCACGGCATGAACCAGGTCGGCGACCTGCTGGCTTCCCGTATCCAGGCACAGCTGGGCAAGAATGATCGCGCCGGGGCGCGGCAGACACTGACCGAACTTGCGGCCCGCTTGCCCGGCTATTCGCAGTTGCCGACCCTGCGTGCGAACGTCGCTGCGGCCGACCGCGCCGCGGACGCCCAGCGCGACCAGTATCTGGCGCAGGGCCAGGCCGACTTGCGGGCAGGGCGCGTAACCGGGGCTGGCAATGACAACGCCGAGGCCCAGTTCAAGGCCGCGCTTGCGGCCGACCCGGGCAATGCCAAGGCGCACGCGGGCCTCGGCCAGGTGGCCGAGGCGCTGGTGGTGCAGGCCAACGCCGCGCTGGATGCGGGGCACACGCACGACGCGAAATCCCTGCTGGACCAGGCCGCGGCACTGGCGCCGAAATCGGCCGACCTTGCAGCCGCGCGCTCGCGGCTTGCGGCGGGTGCCACGGGTGGCGGCAACGCCGGCGTGGCCGCGGCCCCGTCGGCGCCGCCGACGTTGACGCCGGCCGATTCGGCCAAACTGGCGCGCCTGATCGCGCGTGCGAAAACCGCCGCGCGCAAGGGCGACATCATGTTGCCGCCGGGCAACAGCGCGTACGACCTGTACCGTGCGGCGCTCGGCATCGACGGCAACAATGCGGGCGCGCAGGCGGGTCTGCGCAACCTGCCGCAGGTGACGCGTGACCAGTTCCAGCGTGCGGTGCGCGAGGACAACCTCGACATGGCGCACGACATGCTGGGCACGCTGGAGCAACTGGACCCGGGCGACCCGGCGACCGCTTCCATGCGGCATCGGCTGGGCAGCGCGTGGCTGGATCGTGCCGACCATTACGTCGGGCTGGGTGAGCTGGGCGCCGCGCGCGCGGCGTTGCGCGAGGCGCAGCGGCTGGTCCCGGATGATCCGCGCATCAGCGAGGTGGACGCACGACTGCACCGCAATGGTTGAGGCCGGAGCCTGGCGCCACGCGCCGGTGCTGGTCTGCGGCGCCAGCAGCCAGATCGGCTGGTTCCTGTTGCCACAACTGGTGGCCGCGAAGCTCGAAGTGCTGGCGCTGTCACGCCGGCCGCAACCGGAAATAGCGGGCGTCGCGTGGTTGCACGGCGCGCTGCCCGTGCCGCCGCCCCGCGTCGAGGAAGCCGGCTCCGCTTGCAGCTTCGCGCCGCTGGATGCCTTGGCCGCGTGGATCGATGCCGGCGCGGCACCCAGGTTGCGGCAGGTCGTCGCCACCAGTTCCATGAGCGCGGAAAGCAAGCAGGCGTCGCCGGTGGCGGCGGACCGCGAGATTTCGCAGCGCCTGCGCGAAGGCGAAGCCGGGCTGATGCGCGCCTGCGAGCGCCGTGGCATTGCCTGGACCATCCTGCGCCCCACGTTGATCTACGGCGCCGGGCGCGACCGCAGCCTGACACCGCTGGCGCGGCGCGGCATGCGCTGGCGCGTGTTCGGCTTGCCCGCGGGCAGGGGCCTGCGGCAGCCGGTGCACGCGGCCGACATCGCACAGGCGGTCGTGCGTGCGCTGGACACGGGCGTATCGGGGCGGGTGATTCCCATCGGCGGCGGCGAACGCCTGCCGGCCGCGGAGATGTTCGCACGGGTGCGCGCCAGCCTGCCGGTGCACACGTTGCCGTTGCCCGTGCCCGCACCGGTGGTGCGCCTTGGCGCGCGGCTGCTGCCGTCCCTGCGCGGGCCGCTGTCGCGGCTGGAGCAGGACCTGGTGGCCGACAACGGCGAGCTCGAACGGCTGCTGGGCGTGCATCCGCGCGCATTCCGGCCGGATGCGGATTGCTGGCGGTAGTTAGGCCATCCGTCTTGCGGCGTGCCGCCGAGTGGCGGTCAACTACAATGCGCATGGTGTGCGCGCACCGCCCTCGCGGCGACATGGCGCGCATCGGCGCGCGTTGGCAGGCTGGAATCGAAGCTCATGGACATGCACATCGCGCCCACGACGGTGCGGGAAATCGCAGGCGAATTCAGGCGCCACAAACCGTACGGCTACGCGTCCGTCGGCGGGCTGTTCGACCCCGCGACGGTGTTGCAGGTGGCGCGCGAGGTCGAGTCCAACCTCGCGCTGTATCCGCAGGAGGCCGACATCTACGCGTCGTACCGCAAGCACCGCCTGTCGGAGCTGGATGCCATGCCCGAGCACGCGCGCGCGTTCGTCGCCGGCTTGAACGCGTCGCCGTTCCTGCGGGTGTTGTCGACAATCACCGGCATCGACAACCTGCGGCCCGACCCGGAGCTGCGTGGTGGCGGCATCCACGCCATCGGCCGCGGTGGTTACCTGAAGCTGCACACCGATTTCAACTGGCATCGCGGCCTGTCGATGTACCGGCGCCTCAACCTGCTGGTCTATCTCAATGAGGGCTGGCAGGACGCCTGGCACGGCAACATCGAGCTGTGGAGCGCCGACGCGCGCGAGCGCATCTTTTCGCTCTCCCCGCGGATCGGGCACGCGCTGTTGTTCGAGACCAACGACATCTCCTACCACGGTCATCCCGATCCGCTTGCGTGTCCGGAGGGCGTGTTCCGGAAATCCATCGCGCTCTACTACTACACGCCCACCCGGCCCGCGTCGGACTTGCGCTTCGGCAAGTCGGAAATGACCAACTTCGTCGCGCGTCCCACCGAGAAATTCGAGACCGACCGGGTGCGTTGGCTGCGGCAGCGGCTGCGGCTTGGCGCGAAGCGGCTGGCCTACGCGTTGCGCCGGAGCCGGCGGGATTGAAGCTGCGACCGGCCATGCAAACCGTGGTGCGACATGCCTGAGCAGGCCGATGCGACGCGGGCGGACGCTGCTGACGCAGGCGTGTGCGCGGTCGTCGTCACCTATCATCCGGACCGCGCGCTGCTGGAAGCGCAGCTGCGGGCACTGGAGGCGCAGGTCGCCGACGTGGTGGTGGTGGACAACGCCACGCCCGGGTCGGCGGTGCACGAGGCGTGCGCGGCGCATCCGGTGGCCGAGTTGCTGGCGTTGCCGGAAAACATCGGGCTTGCGGCCGCGTTGAACGCGGGCATCGCGCGTGCGCGCCTGAAGCCGGGTGTCGGGTGCGTGCTGCTGATGGACCAGGACAGCGTGCCCGAACCCGGCATGGTGCCTGCGTTGCAGGCCGCGCTTGCGCGCCAGTCGGAAGGGCGGCGGGTGGCCGCCGTCGGCGCGTGTTTCCACGACCCACGCGAGGGCGCGGATGCGCCGTTCGTAGCGATCCGCTTTCCGGTCAATCGGCAACTGCGCTGCGACGGCAGGTGCGATGCCATCGCTTGCGATTTCCTGATCACGTCCGGCTCGCTGATTCCGTTGGCGGCACTGGATGAAGTTGGCGCAATGGACGCGTCACTGTTCATCGACAACGTCGATCTGGAATGGTGTTTTCGCGCCGTGGACAAGGGTTATGCGCTGTTCGGCGCGTGCGGCGCGCGGATGCTGCACCATCACGGCGCCGCGCGCCGGCGACTGCTGGGCGTGCCGCGTGGCATCGTGGTGCACGCGCCCGTGCGGCTGTTCTACATGATGCGCAACCGCGTGTTGCTGTACCGGCGTGCGTACACGCCGC
>JAICHS010000117.1 GCA_025924775.1 Rhodanobacteraceae bacterium | reverse complement strand
GGGGAATTGCCGTGTGACTTTGCACTATGCCCTGGCTCGAACTGCAACTGACCATTGACGCCGCCACGCAGCCGCGCGCCGAAGCAGCGTTGGAAGAACTCGGCGCGTTGTCGATCACCCTGGTGGACGCCAACGCCGATACGCCCGACGAAGCCGCGATCTTCGAGCCGGGCGTGGGCGAAACCCCGTTGTGGCACGCCTTGACGTTGCTGGCCCTGTTCGAGGCCGAACGCGATCGGCGTGGGCTGGTTCGACAACTGGAAGCGGCATTGCCGGAGCTCGCGCCCGGTCGCGTCGGATTTCGGGACGTGGCCGACCAGGACTGGGAACGCGTGTGGATGGACCGCTACCAGCCCATGCAATTCGGCAAGCGATTGTGGATTTATCCGTGGAACATCGAGCCGTCCGGCGCGAATGCCCCTCACCCGCCGCCTGCTCCCGCAAGCGGGCGAGGGCGAGCAAGCCTCGCGTCGCGCGCGGCAGACGTGCCGGTCGTGGTGCGGCTCGACCCCGGCCTCGCGTTTGGCACCGGCACCCACCCCACCACCGCGCTGTGCCTCGCGTGGCTCGACGGCATCGACCTCGCCGGCAAGGTCGTGATCGACTACGGCTGCGGCTCCGGTGTGCTCGCAATCGCCGCCCTGAAGCTCGGCGCCGCGCACGCGATCGGCATCGACAACGACCCGCAGGCGCTCACCGCCACGCGCGACAATGCGACACGCAACGGCGTCGCGGATCGCCTGCAGGTTGGTCCTCCCGACGACCTGCCGCGCGCTGCGCGGACGGATGTGTTGGTCGCGAACATCCTCGCCGGGCCGTTGGCCGAACTCGCACCGCATTTTGCATCGCTGTGCAGGCCCGGCGCGCCATTCGCCCTGTCCGGCATCCTGGCCGGGCAGGAACCCGAGTTGCTGGAACGTTACGCCGCCTGCGGGTTCCGTGACCTCGCGACCACGGAACGGGATGGCTGGCTGCGTATCAGCGGACGTTTCGGGGGCTGACCGGAATCGGATCGTGACCGGCGGCGCGTCGACATGCCACGCGCTTGCATAGTTGCTACGCTGCTCCCGCCCCCGTCTCCATTTCCGTTCCATGTACACCCAGTGCCCGCAATGCCGGACGATTTTCGAGATCGATGAAGACGCGCTGCAGGCGTCGCTCGGTATCGTGCGCTGCGGCCACTGCGCGGAGCGCTTCGACGCGCTGCGCACCCTCAGCAACACCCTGCCGGCTGATTCCGGCGCGTTGCTGCCGCAGCACGATCCCGACACCCATGCGCCAACCCTGACCCAGGCGATCACGGCACGCGCCACCGATACCCCAGACCCGCGAGGCGCCACGAATGCGGTGCCGGGCACCGACAACGACGACGATTGGCTCAGCGCGCTCGGCAACGAACAGGCCAGCGCGCTGATTGCCGAGGCGGCCGGGATTCCGCGCGACGCGATCCAGGGCGACTCCGCGTGGCAGGTGACCGACGTTCCGGTCGAATCCGGTGGTGCGGAATCCGACGGCATTCCGATGGACTTCGTACTGGACCCGCACACACCTGCGCCTCCATCCGCCACGCTCGCGCATCCGCTCGCCGTGTCCGAGCCATTCACGGCGCCGTGGGGGCTGGACATTCCCGATACGGGCGCCGTCGGGCCGAACGACTCCGTGCTCGCAACCACCACGGAGCCGCCCGATACACGCAGCACGTCCGTGCCGCAACTGCAAACGCTGGTCGTGGCAGATGCCACCGACATGCCGCCGCGGGTCGCGCAGCCCGGCGGCGAACCGCCCGCCGACGCGGCCTTGCCGACGGACACCGCCGCCGGCGAAGGCGCCCCCACCGGCAACGATGCCAGCCCGTTGGCCACGGAGCCGCCCGTCATCGAAGCCGACGCGGACGCCGAACCCGTGGTTCCGGCCACCGAACTGCCGGTGTACGTGCCGCCGCGCGTTCCGTGGCTGCGCCGCAGCGACGGGTTGTGGGCGCTCGGTTGCGCAGCGCTGGTGCTGGTGCTCGCGGCCCAGGTCGCCTGGGCCAGCCGCATCTCACTGGTGGGCGACCCCGCGACCCAGGCCTGGGCACTGCGCGCCTGCGCGCACCTCGACTGTCGCTTGCCCCCGATTCGCGCCATCGCGCAACTGCAACTACTGTCGCGCGACGTGCGCCCCGATCCCGATGCCAAGGGCGCACTGGTCATCACCGCGACCTTCCGCAACAACGCACGCATCCGGCAGCCCTGGCCCGTCGTGATGGTGGCGTTGACCGACCTCGACAACAATGTAATCGCGATGCGGCGCTTTCGCCCCGCCGAATACATGCCCGATCCAGCGCGCCGCGCCGCAGGCATCGGCGCGGGCACCACCGCGGCGGTGGCTTTTGAAGTTGCCGATCCTGGTAGCCGTGCGGTGTCGTTCCGTTTCGGCTTTGAATGACCGCGGTCGTCTGCGCGAACCGGCTGCACGCTGCTAGACTTCTTGGCTCCCGTTGCGTGTCGCGATCGACGCGGCCGCCGCTGTCCGGCAACCGTGGATACCTCTGCCCTGCCCACTGCATCCGTCTCGCCAGCCGATCCTGCCCGCACCGGCAGCGTGACGCTGGGTGAGTGCATGGCGACCAGCGCGCGCCGCTACCTGGCCGACTTGAACGGCACGCCGTGCCGCGAAGGCCTCTACGCGCGCCTGTTGCGCGAGGTCGAGGCGCCGCTGCTGCGCGAAGTGCTGGCCTGGAGCGAGGGCAACCAGAGTCGCGCCGCCGAGGTGCTGGGCATCCATCGCGCGACCTTGCGCAAGAAACTGCGGGAACTGGGCATCGTCTGACTCAAGGGCAAGATACGACACATGACTGGATCGGGGATCATCACCACGCGTCGGGCGCTGCTCAGCGTTTCTGACAAGACCGGCCTCGCCGACATCGGCGCCGCCCTCCACGCACTGGGCATCGAAATCGTCTCCACCGGTGGCAGCGCCAGGGCGCTGCGGCAGGCCGGCGTGCCGGTGCGCGACGTCAGCGAGCTGACGGGGTTTCCAGAAATCATGGACGGCCGCGTCAAGACCCTGCACCCCAAGGTGCACGGCGGGCTGCTGGGCCGCAGCGGCATCGACGACGCGGTGATGCGCGAACACGCCATTGCGCCCATCGACCTGCTGATCGTCAACCTGTATCCATTCGCGCGCACCGTCGCGAACGCGGGCACCACCTACGAGGAAGCCATCGAGCAGATCGACATCGGCGGCCCCGCGATGCTGCGCGCCGGCGCCAAGAACCACACGCGCGTCACCTGCATCTGCGACCCGGCCGATTACCGCGAACTGGTGGAAACGTTGCGCCGCGATGGCGGCACCTCGTTCGAACAACGGCGCCGCTTCGCCGCCAAGGTGTTCGCGCACACCGCGCGCTACGACGGCATGATCGCGGACTGGTTGTCGGCCCGCACC
The DNA here is from genome assembly GCA_025924775.1 of Rhodanobacteraceae bacterium. GTDB lineage: Bacteria > Pseudomonadota > Gammaproteobacteria > Xanthomonadales > Rhodanobacteraceae > 66-474. The sequence continues at coordinate 3,571 of JAICHS010000117.1, read as the reverse complement.
GACGGCGAGCCGCGCGAAGCGTACCCGCCCACGCTGCACCTCGCACTGCAACGCGCGCAGGAAATGCGCTACGGCGAAAATCCGCACCAGGCGGCGGCGCTGTACCTGGACGGCCGGCCCACGGCCGGCACCATCGCCGGCGCCACGGTGCTGGCGGGCAAGGAGATGTCCTACAACAACTTCGTCGACGCCGACACCGCGCTGGAATGCGTGAAGGCCTTCGACAAGACGCCTGCGTGCGTGATCGTCAAGCACGCCAACCCCTGCGGCGTCGCGCTGGACCAGGACCCGCTGCGCGCCTACGAGCGCGCATTCGCCTGCGACGCCACGTCCGCCTTCGGCGGCATCCTTGCGTTCAACCGCCCGCTGGATGGCGCGCTGGTTAGGAAGATCCTGGGCAACCAGTTCGTCGAGGTGCTGGTGGCGCCCGCGTTCGACGAGGATGCGCTGGCGGCGTTGCGCAAGAAGCCCAACGTGCGCGCGCTGGCCACCGGCGAATTGCCGGCCGCGTCCACCGGCGTGCAGCGCCAGCTGCGCGGCATCGGCGGCGGCGTGCTGGTGCAGGATTCGGACGCCGACACACTGATGTTGTCCGACCTCAAGGTGGTCACCCGGCGCGTACCCGACGCCACGCAGCTGCGCGACCTGTTGTTTGCCTGGCACGTCGCGATGTACGTGAAATCCAACGCCATCGTGTTCGCGAAGGATGGCGCCACCATCGGCATCGGCGCCGGCCAGATGAGCCGCGTGATCAGCGTCCGGATCGCCGCGCTGAAGGCCGCCGACGCCAAGCTTTCGACCCAGGGTTGCGTGCTGGCCTCGGATGCGTTCTTCCCGTTCCGCGACAACATCGACCTTGCCGCCGATGCCGGCGTGCGCGCGATCATCCAGCCCGGCGGTTCGATGCGCGACCCGGAAGTGATCGAGGCGGCCGATGCGCACGACATGGCGATGGTGTTCACGGGGACCCGCCACTTCCGCCACTGACCGGAATGGCGCCCACCCGCGCAGCGCTAGACTGGCGCTGGCGCACGGCAACACCCACGCCGCGCGTGCGGGTAGAGGAATCGCGATGTCACGCATACCGGGGTATGCGGCACTCGAGGCCGCGCAGCGCGATACGCACTGACGCAGCGGTGCGGCAATCCGGTCGACAGGCCGAACTTCGGAGACCCGACATGACGTATGAGCTGTATTACTGGCCAGGCGTCCAGGGCCGCGGTGAATTCGTGCGGCTGACGCTGGAAGACGCGGGCGCCGACTACGTGGACGTCGCGCGCTTGCCGGACGGACCGCACGGCGGCACGCAGGCGTTGCTGAAAATGTTGGAAGCACCGCCCCACGGCCATCCGTCACTCGCGCCGCCATTCCTGAAGGCCGGGCGGGACCTGATCGGACAGACCGCCAACATCCTGCTGTATCTCGCGCCCAAGCTCGGCCTCGCGCCGCGCGGCGAGGCCGCGCGGCTATGGGCCCATCAGCTGCAACTGACCCTCATCGACCTGATGGCCGAAGTCCACGACACCCATCATCCCATCGCGGGCAGCCTGTACTACGAGGACCAGCGTGACGAGGCGCTTCGCCGCAGCCGGTACCTGCGGCGCGAACGGCTGCCGAAGTACCTCGGCTATTTCGAGCGCACGCTCGCGGACAACGCCAGCGGACGCCAGCGCGTGCTGGTCGGCAACGCGGTCAGCTACGCGGACCTGTCACTGTTCCAGGTCATCGAGGGCCTGCGCTACGCCTTTCCGCGCGCGCAGCGGCGACTGGAAAAACGCTTGCCGGCATGCGTGGCGCTGCACGACCGCATGGCCGCACGGCCACGGCTTGCCGCATACCTTGCGTCGGACCGACGGGTGCCCTTCAACAACGATGGAATCTTCCGCCACTATCCGGAACTGGACGCCTGAGGCGGGCGCAGCGTTGCGCGGTTGCCGGCGTTAGCGGCCGCTGGATGGCGGTTGCCCGGCGGCGCTGCTGCCGCTGGCCGGCGTCTTCGGACCGCCCCACTTGTAGACGTCGTAATAGACCGGCGACACCGGCCCCTGATTGGGGTCGCGTACCAGGCTGCCGTTGCTGTTGTTGAGCTTGTAGATCTGGGGGACGCCGTGCTTGGGCGTGACGCGCACCATCACCACCTGGCCGCCGCGGCGGTACTCCTCGATCTTGTCGCCGTTGGCATCGATGCGCGACGTGACGTTGGTGCTGTCGCCACCGGAATCCCGCGCGCGCGCAGCGGGCGCCACCGACGGCGGAATGCCGGTGCTGGGCAGCGGCACCGCCTGCGGCTTCTGGCCGGGATCGTTGATGTCGGGCGGCGGCAGCGCCGCGCCCGGAGGCGGTGGTGCCGAAGTCGCGTGCGCCAACACTTGCTGTGCCTGGGCGACAGGCAAGCCCAGCAACAACGCACTTGCCGCAAGCCATGACAGAGCTTTCACGACACGTCTCCGGAATCGTCAGTATGCGTTGCCAGCATACACGCACCGCGCGGGTGCCGCCCGCGTGCGACAATCCCCGGATGGCCACGCTCACGCTCATCGACGGCTCCAGTTACCTGTACCGCGCCTTCCACGCGTTACCGCCGCTCAGCAACGCCGCGGGCGAGCCAACCGGCGCCCTGTTCGGCGTAGTCAACATGCTGCGCGCGACGCTGGCGGCCAAGCCCGATTTCGCGGCGTTCGTGATCGACGCGCCCGGGCCAACCTTCCGCGACGCGCTGTATCCCGAGTACAAGGCCAACCGCCCACCGATGCCGGACGACCTGCGCGCGCAGGTGGAGCCGATGCTTGCGATCGTCGAGGCACTGGGCTTTCCGATTTTGCGCGTGGCGGGCGTGGAGGCCGACGACGTGATCGGCACCCTGGCGACGCGCGCCGCGGACGCTGGCATCGACGTGCAGGTGTCCACCAGCGACAAGGATTTCGCGCAACTGGTCGGCCCGCGCGTCGAGCTGGTCAACAGCATGACGCATTCGCGGCTAGACCGTGCCGGCGTGGTCGAAAAGTTCGGCGTGCCACCCGAGCGGATCGTCGATTACCTCACGCTGATGGGCGATGCCATCGACAACATCCCGGGCGTGCCCAAATGCGGCCCCAAGACGGCCGCGAAGTGGCTGAACGAATACGGTTCACTGGACGCCGTGGTCGCGCACGCCGGCGACGTGAAGGGCAAGGTCGGCGAGAACCTGCGCGCCGCGCTGCCGCAGCTGCCGCTGTCGCACCAGTTGGCCACCATCAAGACCGACGTCGAGCTGGACGCCGGGCCGCGCGACCTCAAATTGCGTACGCGCGACGTGGACACGCTGCGGGAGATGTACACGCGCTACGAATTCCGGCAGGCGTTGAAGGAGCTGGACGAAAAGGGGTCGGGTTCGATTTCGCCGACAGAGGCTGCGGTGTCGAAAGACGAACGGGCGAAATCGAACCCGACCTCTGTTGCTGCGGCTGCCTCCCCCGGTTCATACGACCTCGTCACCACCCAACAGCAACTCGACGCCTGGCTCGCGCGGCTTCGCCACGCCGACCTGATCGCCTTCGACACCGAAACCACCTCGCTCGACCCGATGCGTGCG
>JAICHS010000116.1 GCA_025924775.1 Rhodanobacteraceae bacterium | reverse complement strand
GCGCGATACGTGTTTGCATGTGATTGATTACACGCGCGTTGTTGTGAAATTCCGGTTGGCATCGGATTTGCTCATACCAGACGTGGCCGCGCGTTTGCGGCCGGAGGCCCTGCATGAGCATTCGCGACACATCTGCGCAAGACCGCATCATCCAAAAGCACGTCAGCAAGAAAAAGCTGGGCATCTTCGCCGCGCTGGGCGTGCTGGTGTTGATCCTGCTGGTGTGGCTGGTACCGGGGGCGGTGCGGTTGTTTTCGGCGGGTGCGTCGGTCAGCGCCTCGCGCCTGCAGATCGCCACCGTGGAACGCGGTCCGTTCGTGCGTGACATCGCGGCCGACGGACGCGTGGTGGCGGCGGTCAGCCCGACGCTTTACGCGAATGCCGCCGGCGCCGTCGTGTTGCGGGTGCACGCGGGCGACAAGGTTGCCAAGGGCCAGGTGCTGGCGGTCATCGCCAGCCCCGAGCTGACCAACAAGCTTGCGCAGGAACAGAACAACGAGGACGCGATGGAGGTCGCCTACCAGCAGGCCAAGATCGACGCCAACCAGCAGCGCTCCAAATTGCAGGAAACTTTCGAGAACGCGGACATCGACGAACAGAGCGCCGCCCGTGATCTCAAGCGTTACCAGGAGGCGTTCGGCAAGGGCGCGATTTCGCAGCTGGATGTCGATCGCCATCACGACGCACTGGAGAAGGCGCAGATCATGCTGCGCCACGCCAAGTCCAACCTCGGCATGGACGACTCCAGCCTGACGCTGGAAATCCAGGCCAAGCAACTGGCCTGGCAGCGCCAGAAACTGCTGGTCGCGGACCTGAAGCGGCAGGTGGACGACTTGAACGTGCGCTCGCCGGTGGACGGCCAGGTCGGCCAGTTGTTCATTGCGCAGACCGCGACCGTGCCGAAGGACGCCAAGCTATTGACGGTGGTGGACCTGTCGGCGCTGGAAGTGCAGGTGAGCGTGCCCGAAAGTTTTGCGCGCGACCTTGCGCCCGCCATGCCCGCCGTGATCAGCGGCAACGGCAACGACTGGAAGGGCGCGGTCAGCGCGATTTCACCGGAAGTCGTGAACGGTGAAGTGGTCGCGCGCGTGCGCTTCGAGGGCAAGAAGCCCAGCCAGTTGCGCCAGAACCAGCGGCTGTCGGTGCGCATCGTGCTGGACAAGCGCGAGAACGCGCTGACCGTTGCGCGCGGCTCGTTCGTCGACGAATCCGGCGGCCGCTACGCGTATGTCGTGCGCGACGGCATTGCCTACAAGACACCGGTGACGCTGGGGCCAAGCTCCATCGACAAGGTCGAAATCCTGCAGGGCCTGAAGCCCGGCGACAAGGTCGTGATTTCCGGTACCAGCAACTTCAACGGCGCGGCGAAAGTCGCGATCAGCAACTGATTGCAGGGAGCGGAGCGAGGGAACGGATGTGAACGTCGCATTGAACCAGTCCGGCATTGCATCCGTTCTTCGCTCCCTGCTTCCACCTTCCCGCCCAGCTAGATCAACCATCCACCACCGACATCCAATCGCCACTACCCCGAGGAAACAACCATGCTCAAGATGACCCACCTGTCCAAGGTTTACCGCACCGAAGTGGTCGAAACCTACGCCCTGCGCGACTTCAACATCGACGTGAAAGAAGGCGAGTTCGTGGCGGTGATGGGGCCGTCCGGTTCCGGCAAGACCACCTTCCTCACCATCGCGGGCCTGCTGGAAAGCTTCACCGGCGGCGAGTACCTGCTGGACGGCGTTGATGTCAGCAACCTCGGCGACAACGCGCGCTCGAAGATCCGCAACGAGAAGATCGGTTTCGTGTTCCAGAGCTTCAACCTGATCCCCGACCTCAACGTGCACGACAACGTCGAGGTGCCGCTGCGCTATCGCGGCATGAAGTCCGCCGAACGCAACCAGCGCATCCAGGAATCGCTGGAGCGGGTGGGTCTGGCTTCGCGCATGAAGCACTATCCGGCGGAACTGTCGGGCGGCCAGCAGCAGCGCGTGGCTATCGCGCGTGCGCTGGCGGGTTCGCCGCGCCTGCTGCTGGCGGACGAACCGACCGGCAACCTGGATACGCAAATGGCACGCGGGGTGATGGAACTGCTGGAAGAGATCCATCGCGGCGGCGCGACCATCGTGATGGTCACCCACGATCCGGAACTGGCGGCACGTGCGCAGCGCAGCGTGCACATCATCGATGGCCAGGCCGTGGACATTGCCGAGGAACCGCGCTTCCACGCGCACGACAGCCACGCCGACGGCGCCCAGGTCGGTGCATGAACGTTGCTGGAGGGGGATGGGGCCAGTGAATTTCGAGGACCGCAATCATGCTTCGCAAACTCATTGCCATCGTCATCGCCGTCGCCATCAACTGCGCGGTGCTTGCATGGTTCCACGCGTGGAGCGCATCGGCCGTGGCTGCCGCCGCATTGGCACCGCCCGCTGCCGTGACGCTGCCTGTGATCAACGTGCGTCCAAGTGCCGCGCAGTGGCGCGAGTTGCAGCGGGTGCATGCGCATGCGGGGCCGAAGCAGGCTGGCGCGGTCCGCATCGCGCATCCGGTTGCACCGCCCACCAGGTCCATGGGGCGTGCGTGAGGCGACATGCCGCTGGACGTTTGATCTTGTCGGATGCGCCGAGCCCGCGCATTGGTTCGTCATTCCGGGTCCGCCCGTTGTACGGGCGGTGGAACCCGGGATCGGTCCCAGCCGACCTGCAAACCGATTCCGGGTTCCGCGCCGCGCGCGGCCCCGGAATGACGACAAATAATTTCAAATGTGGGGTACGCAGATGTTCGCCTATTACCTCGACCTCGCGCTGCGCAGCCTGAAGCGCAACAAGGCGCTGACGGGCCTGATGATCCTGACCATCGGTTTCGGCGTGGCCGCGTCGATGACCACCTGGTCGGTATTTCGCGCGGTGTCGGGCGACCCGATTCCGTGGAAATCGGCGCAGTTGTTCGTGCCGCAGATCGATGCGTGGGGGCCGGTGGTGCAAAAGAACAATCCCGATCCCGACAAGGGACCGCCGGATGCCTTGACCTACGGTGACGCGGTCGGCCTGATGCGCGACCATCGCGCCAAGCTGCAATCGGCGATGTACATGATCTCGCCATCGGTGATTCCCGCGGTGCCCGGCGAGCACCCGATCAACACCATGGGCCACGCGGTGTTCAGCGAATTCTTTCCGATGGTCGACGTGCCGTTCAAGTACGGCAGCGGCTGGAGCGCCGCCGATGACGACCATCGCGCGCAGGTGGCGGTGATCAGCAGCAAGGTCAACCGCAAGGTATTCGGCGGTGGTGACAGCGTCGGCAAGACCATCAACATTGATGGCCGCGATTACCGCGTGGTCGGCGTGATGGACGACTGGAATCCGCAGCCGCGCTTCTACGACGTCGTCAATACCGGTGGCTTCCTGCAGCAGGACGAGGGCGTGTTGCTGCCGTTCAACACGGCCATCGCCGCGGGCATGTCCAACGACGGCAACACCAATTGTTACGAGTCGCCCAAGGAAACCGGGTTCGTCGGCCTGCAACATTCCAGTTGCATCTGGAACGAATACATGGTGCAGCTCGACAGTGCCGCGGATGCGCAGCGCTTCAAGGATTACCTTGAAGGGTTCGCGCGCGAGCACCACCCGGGCTGGGCGCCCAACGTGCGCCTGCACGGACTGATGGCGTGGCTCGACCACGAGCATGTGGTGCCGCCCGACACGAAGATTTCGCTGTACGTCGCACTTGGCTTGTTGCTGGTGTGCCTGGTCAACACGGCGGGCCTGTTGCTGGCGAAATTCCTGCGACGCGCCAGCGAGATCGGCGTGCGCCGCGCGCTGGGCGCATCGCGCCGCGAAATCTACACGCAGTTCCTGGTTGAAGCCGGCATGGTGGGGCTGGCCGGCGGCGTACTCGGCCTGCTGCTTACCTGGGTCGGCATCGCGGGTGTCGGCTGGGTATTGCCACGCGACATTGCCGCGCTCGCGCGTGTGGACGTGTCGCTGTTCCTCACCACGTTGGCGGTGGCGATCGTCGCCACGATGCTGGCCGGCCTCTATCCCACCGTGCGCGCGGCGTCGGTGCAGCCGGCGTGGCAGTTGAAATCCAATTGAGGCGCGTAAATGGAGCCGATGCACGCGAATCATGAAAAGAACCCGTCATTCCGGGGCCACTCCCGGCCTCATCGGGAATGGGACCCGGAATCGGTATGGCTGTACCTGCAAACCGATTCCGGGCCCCGCGCTTCGCGCAGCCCCGGAATGACAAAGAGGTGAGGACACGAACATGAAACTACACCCCATCCTCGCGGCGCTGAAGAAACACAAGGCCGGCGTCACGTTGATCACGCTGCAGATCGCGCTGACCCTCGCGATCGTATGCAACGCTGTGTTCATCATCGGCCAGCGCATCGATCGAATAAATCGTCCCAGCGGCATCGATGAAAGCAATCTGTTCATGATCACGCAAAGCTGGGTCGGTGCCCCGAGCGGCGACGACGAGGGCAGCGTCGAGAAACTCGATTCGATGCAGCGGACCGACGTTGCGACGTTGCGTAATCTGCCGGACGTGCAATCGGCCATTGCCATCAACACGCTGCCGTTGGTCAACAGCACCTGGAGCGGAGGCATCGGACTGAAGCCGAACCAGCAGAACTCGACCGCGCAAGCCGCGTTCTACTTCGGCACCGACCAGATGATTCCCGCACTGGGACTCAAGCTGGTCGCCGGTCGCAACTTCACACCCGCCGACGTGAACCACATGGGGTTTCGCGGGCACAACCGGCCGCCGATCGTGATCGTCACCAAGGCGCTCGCCGACAAGCTGTTCCCGAAGGGCAACGCGCTCGGCAAGACCATTTACGTGGATCGCGATACGCCCAGCACCATCATCGGCATCATTGCGCGAATGCAGGTGCCGAGCCCGAACAGTTGGGCCAATGACTGGTTCTGGAATTCGGTGCTGATTCCCACGCGGCTGGATGCAGGCTTTGCGCGCTACGCGGTGCGCGCCAAGCCCGGTCGCCTCCAGGCGGTGATGCAGGAAGCGCCCAAGGCGTTGTTTGCATCCAATCCGATGCGCGTGATCGAGACCGGCACCGACTTCGACGAAACCTCGGTTCATTCGTTTGCCGACATCCGCGCGCATGCCTATCGCGCCGACCGCGGCATGGCGATCCTGATGGGCGTGATCTGCCTGATCCTGCTGTGCGTCACCGCCGCCGGCATCGTCGGCCTCACCAGCTTCTGGGTGGGCCAGCGGCGTAAGCAGATCGGCATCCGGCGCGCACTGGGCGCCACCCGCAGCGACATCCTGCGCTACTTCCAGTCTGAAAACCTGTTGATCGCGGGCGCCGGCGTGGTGCTTGGTGCAATCCTGGCCGTGGGCCTGAACCTCTGGATGATGCGCCAGTTCCAGATGGACCGCATGCCGGTGCTGTACGTGCTGACCGGCATGTTGTTGTTGCTGGCATTGGGGCAGGGCGCGGTATTCGCGCCCGCACGGCGCGCGTCGAAAGTATCGCCAGTGGAAGCGACGCGGAGCGTGTGATGAGCCGGGAATTGGGAACATGCAACGAGCATCGTTATTCCGGGGCCGCGCGCAGCACGGAACCCGGAATCGGTATTGGAAGACCAGCCAACCGATTGACCCGCGCCATCCATGGCGCCGCGCGCCGCCTGCGGCGTTCGCGTTTCCAATCCTGCAAACGCAGTCGGGTTCTGGCGCGATGAAGCCGCGTCAACCCCGGAATGGCGACGAATAATTTCAAGTGCGAGGTGGGCAAATGTTCGGCTATTACCTGGACCTCGCCATCCGCAGCCTCAAGCGCAACCAGCTGCTGACGGTGCTGATGGTGTTGGCCATCGCCATCGGCATTGGCGCCAGCATGACCACGCTGACGGTGATGCATCTGCTTTCGGGCGATCCGTTGCCGGGCAAGAGTGCGCACCTGTTCTACGCACAGGTGGATGGCGACCCCACGCCGCATGGCAGCAGCCATCGCGAGCCACCCGACATGATGGATTACCGCTCGGCGACGGATCTTTGGAGCGCGCGTCGCGCCGACCGCCAGGCGCTGATCGCGGACAGTCCCATCAAGCTCAGCGTGCCTGGGACAGGTCATCCGCCGCTGATGCTGACGATGCTGTCCACGACCTCGGATTTCTTCCCGATGTTCGAGGTGCCATTCGAATACGGCAGCGCGTGGAACGCGGCGGACGGCGCGAACCGCGCGCGAGTCGCAGTGATTTCGAGCGATCTCAACGACAAGTTGTTCGGCGGCAAGGACAGCGTGGGCAAGACCCTGCGCGTCCGCGACAGCGACGTGCGCATCGTGGGCGTGCTGAAGCCTTGGCGGCCCTCGCCCACGTTCTACAGCGTGGTCGGCGGCCGCTTCGCGAATGGCGATACGGCGAGCTACTACGGCAAGCCGGAGGACGTGTTCATGCCATTTCGGACCAGTCTCGAGGTCAACGACGGCAATTTCCAACAATTCAACTGCTGGACGCTTCCTGCGCACCCCGGTCATCTGGAGAACGCGCCCTGCAATTGGGTTGGCTTGTGGGTGGAGTTGGACGATCCCACGAAAGTCGCGCCTTATCGCGAATTCCTGAACAGCTACGCGCAGCAACAGAAGTCACTCGGCCGGCTCGTTTATACCGAGACGCGGCTGCGTGTACTAATGCAGTGGCTGAACTTCAACCATGTGGTACCGCGCAACGCGAAGCTGCAAACCTGGCTGGCGTTCGCGTTCCTCGCGATCTGCCTGTTCAACACGGTTGGCCTGCTGTTGGCGAAGTTCCTGCGCCGCGCCGGCGAAATCGGCGTGCGGCGTGCGCTGGGCGCATCGCGGCAGTCGGTGTTCGCGCAATGCCTGACCGAAGCCGGATTGATTGGCTTGATCGGTGGCATCGGCGGCTGGATGTTGACGCTGGTCGGTTTGTGGCTGGTGCGCCGCCAGCAAGCGCCGTACGCCGACCTGGTGCACATGGACGTGTCGATGTTCGTGGTGACGTTCGTACTGGCGGT
>JAICHS010000115.1 GCA_025924775.1 Rhodanobacteraceae bacterium | reverse complement strand
TGCCGGAAGCGGCGCTGCGCGAGGTGCTGGCGGCGCCGCTTGCGCGCAACCGCGTGATCCACATCCACGTCGCCGAACAGGTGGGCGAGGTGCAGGATTGCCTTGCGGTGCGCAACGCGCGGCCGGTGCAGTGGTTGTTCGGGCACGCGGACGTGGACGCGCACTGGTGCCTGGTGCACGCGACGCAGATCGATGCCGCCGAGCTGCGCGCGATCGCGAACTCCGGTGCGGTCGTGGGCCTGTGCTCGACCACCGAGGCGAATCTTGGCGACGGCCTGTTCCCGCTGGCCGATTACCTGGCGGCGGGCGGCAGGCTCGGCATCGGATCCGATTCGCACATCTCGGTGTCGCCGGTTGAGGAGTTGCGCTGGCTGGAGTACGGCCAGCGACTGCAATCGCGCCACCGCAACATTGCGGCCCGCACGCCCGGTGCGAGCGTGGGCGAAGTCTTGTGGGCCGCGGCGTTGCACGGTGGACACCAGGCCGCGGGCTTGCCGTTGCCGGAGGCCGGCACCGGCGATGCGTGCATCGTGCTGGACGATGCCTCGCCGCTGCTGGCTGCGCGCGACGAGGCCAGCGTGCTGGATGCGTTCCTGTTTGCGGGCAACATGCCGCTGGTGCGTGATGTGCGGGTGGCGGGTGAGTGGGTCGTGCGCGATTTCCGGCACCACGACGAAGAGCGCATCGCCGCGCGCTATCGCGAAACGGTGGCGGCGCTGGCCGCGGTCTGATCGGCGGCATCGGTGAAGCGCAGCGTCTGCGCGACGGCGTCCATTGCCGCGAATGCGCGAGCGTCGGAGAAGGGCGGCCGCGCCGGCGGGTCGAACACCTGTGGATTGGTCCCGAACACCAGCAGGTCGATCGCGTAGCAGGTGCCGTTGCGCACGCCGCGATACGCGTGCACCTTCAGGTGATGGCTCATCGCGGCGTCGCCCGCTGCAAACGTCGTGAAGCGGATGCCGTGGATGCGCCGGATCGCCACGCTGCCGGGCCGCACGGCCGCGGGTGGCTGGTTGCATGCCGCCACTTCATTCGCAGCGCGGCTGGCGCCGATCCGGATCTCAGCGTCGCTGACGTCGTTGGAGCCTGGCATCACCAAGGAGACGATCGGTTGCCCTTGCGCATCCGGCGCGGCGAAGGTTTTCCAGGTGCCGTTGGTCAGGTAGCTCGGCTTGAATCCGCGCTGGACGGCCCAACCGTCAGGCACGTCGATGCGAAAGCCCCATGCGCGACTGGCGAACACGTGGCCGGGCGCGGGCGCATGCTGGGCCGCGATCGGCCCCGAGACGGATGGCAGCGCCGGCTGGCTGCGGTTATCACGGTTGCAGGCGCCCAATGCCAGGCAGGCCGCGAGCAACCCGGACAACAGCAGGACGCCGGAACGGGTTCGGCGTCCTGCGGACAATGCGAAAAGCGTCAGCATGCAGCGATCATTGCGTCACCGCCGACGATTGCGGTAGCGGGTGTTGCTGCCGGAACTCCTGCCACTGCTGCCGGCGTTCCTGGCGCTGGGCGTGCAGGTCGGCGAGTTGGCTGCGCTGCGTGGGCGTCAGCACCTGGTAGATCTGCGCGCGCAGGTCGGCGCGGTTGGCGGTGCGGGTGCGCGCGGCGTCCGCTTCGGCCTCGCCCAGGTTGCTGGCGGCGGTCTGGTATGCCGACGTGCCGGGCGTCGCCGTGTCGTACGCCTGGCGGGCTTGGTGCAACTGCTGCCTCTGCGGCTTGGCCTGCGCGAAGCTTTGCTGTCTCAGTTGCTTGATCTGGTCGCGCTGGACGTCCGTGAGGTTCAACTTGGCGTACGTGTGCCCGCCCATGGCCATGCCATGGTGGCCGTGCCAGCCGTGGCCGTCCGCGCCGGGTTGCGCAAACGCCAGTGGCGTGCAGCCAAGGGCGGTCACGAGGATCGCGGCGAAAAGGTAGGTCTTGCGCATCGGGGTGCTCCTGTTTCGGTTGCGGTACCCGATCAACGCGCATCCTCGCGGGACCGTTGACCCGCCGGCTGCCTTAATACGGCCAAACGCGACCTGCACTCGGGCCGCGTTCAGCTTGTGGTTGCACCTTCGCGCGCAGTTAATGCCGCGTCAGTGCGACGCGGGCGGGGCCGCCTGGCGTTGCTGCATCTGCTGCTGGCGCTGGCGCACCAGGTTGGCCAGCTTGGTGCGCTGTTCGGGGGTCAGCAGGTTGTAGACCTTGGTGCGCACGTCGGCCTGGCGCAGCACCTGGTCGTGTGCGGCGGTGGATTCTGCCTGGGCCAGGTCGTTGGTGGCGGTCTGGAACTGGCTGGTGCCAGGCGTCGCCTGCTCGAACGCGAGCGCCTTCTGGCGCAGTGCCTGGATTTGCGGCCGCGCCTGCTCGAGGTTCTGCTGCATCAGCTGCTGCACGCTGGTGCGTTGCGTGGCGGTCAGGCCCAACTCGTCGGACAGGCTGGGGCGGGCGTTGGCCGTGGCCGCAGAACTGGCCGGTGCGGCCTTCTGTTGCGGGGAGGCGGCAAGCAGCAGCGGTGAACACGCGAGCGCGGCGGCAAGCACGGTCGTGCGGGTCAGGAGTTTGCGCATCGAGGGATCCTTGTGACGTTGGAGGTCAAGGTGTGTGCAACGGATTGGCGAAACGTACTTGGCGCCAGGCATGGCGCGCAGTCGGGCCATCCGCCGCATCCTGAACTGCGCACGCCGTGGCGTCAACGCGGCTGCGTCACAACACCGAGCGCACCACGCCGCCGTCCACGCGCGCCTGCGTGCGGCCATTGACCACCACGTTGGCGCCCTCGCGCGCAGACCGCAGCGCCGTGGCCAAGCCGATGCCAACGGTGGAGCCGGTCACCAGCACGCGCTTGCCCTGCAATTGCAGATCCATCGGATGCCTCGCCGCTTGCCCGATCCACGCAGGCCACTCCGCTTGCGGCGCGGCCGAGTCCGCGTGGCGCGCCGTTATCATGAGGCATGACCGAGCTTGCCGCGCGCGCCGTCGAAGATGCCAATCCATTCGTCCACCACGGCACGCCGGCCTTCCACCGGATCAATCTTGCGCTGTTCGCGGCCGGGTTCGCGACCTTCGGCCTGTTGTATTGCGTGCAGCCGCTGCTGCCGGAGTTCACCCGCGACTACGGCGTGAACGAGGCGGTCAGCGCGCTGTCGCTGTCGCTGACCACGGGCGTGCTGGCGTTCGGCATGCTGTTCGCGGGCGCGGTTTCCGATGCCTGGGGACGCAAGCCGATCATGGTCGGCTCGCTGCTGTCATCGGCGGTATTGACCTTGCTGTCGGTATGGATGCCGAACTGGATCTCGTTCCTGACCGTGCGCGCATTGCTGGGGCTCGCGCTCGCAGGCCTGCCCGCCGTCGCGATGACCTACCTTGCCGAAGAAATGGACAACGCCTCGATCGGCCTGGGCATGGGCTTGTACATCAGCGGCAACGCGATCGGCGGCATGAGTGGGCGCCTGATCACCGGCGTGCTGACCGACTATGCGGGCTGGCGCACGGGCGTCGTCGTGGTCGCCGTGGTCGGACTGGCTTGCGCGCTGACCTTCTGGAAGCTGTTGCCGCCGTCGCGGCATTTCAAACGGCAACGGCTGAGCGCGCGGGCGCTGGGTGCGCGTTTCGGCGTGATCTTCCACGACCGCGGCCTGCCGTGGCTGTTCGCGGAGGGGTTCCTGCTGCTCGGCGCGTTCGTCACCGTCTACAACTACATCGGCTATCGTCTGCTGGCGCCGCCGTACAACCTCAGCCAGGCCGTGGTGGGCGCAATCTTCATCGTTTATTTGATCGGCACCTTCAGCTCGCCGTGGGTCGGGCATCTGGCCGGCAAGCTCGGGCGGCGCAAAGTACTGTGGTCGGTGCTGGCGCTGATCCTGGTCGGCACCTTGCTGACGCTGCTGATGCCGTTGTGGGCCGTGCTGCTGGGCGTGGTGGTGCTGACCTTCGGTTTCTTCGGCGGCCATTCGGTGGTCAGCAGCTGGGTGGGACGCCGCGCTGGCACGGCCAAGGCCCACGCCTCGTCGCTGTATCTGTTCTGTTACTACATGGGCTCCAGCATCGCAGGCGCCTGCGGCGGCTTGTTCTATGCCGCGCACGGCTGGAACGGCGTGGTGGCGTTTGTCGGCGCGATGGCGCTGGTTGGGCTGGTGATCGCGCTGGGCCTGTATCGACTGCCACCGTTGCCGCAGAACACCGCGACGCCGCCGACGCCGATGAGCCGCGGTGCGATGCCTTAGCGATGGCAGGCCGTCGTCGATGGCATCGCGAGCCCGGCGATCGGCCACGGCGCGACCTTGCCGTCGGGCAGGTGAATGGCATCAATGCGATTGCCGTCGCCTTCGGCCACCAGCAGCGTGTCGGGCGCCAGCGCGGCAACGGCAAGCGGGCGGTCGAGCAGGGCCGCGACGGTGCCGACTTCGTGCGAAGTAAGGTCGAGCTTGCGCAGTGCGTTGTTGAAGGTGTCGGCGATATACAGGCTGCCGGCGTTCCAGGCGATGCCTTCCGGGTGTTGCAACTGCGCGTGACCGGCCGAACCATTACGCATCCCGAAATCGAACAACCCGCGACCGGCCAGGGTGGCGACCTTGCCATCCGGCAACGTGATCGCGCGCACCGAGGATGATTCCGGATCGACGTCGTACAGGGTGTCGCCGTGCGCGCTCAAGCCGCTGGGCTGCGCAAACTGCGCCGCGTCGCGCGCGCCGTCGCGCAAGCCTTCCTCGCCGGTGCCGGCCCATGGTCCGATCGTCTTGCCGGCGGGGTCGTAACGCCAGATCTGGTGGTCGCCGGCCATGGAAACGTAGAGCGCGTTGCCGCTCCAGGCGACGTCCCATGGTGAATTGAGGACCGCCGAGCGCGCGGCAAACCGGCCGGACACCGCAAATCCGCGCTGGCCGTTGCCCGCGATTGTCGTGACGGTGTGTTTGGCGAGATCGATTCGCCGCAGCAGCTGGTTGTCGGTGTCTGCGACGTACAGGTCACCGTCGTGGAAGGTGAGCCCGTGCGGCCGGTTGAATTCCGCATGCGCGTAGTCACCGTCCGCGTCGCCCGCGCAGCCGGTTCCGATGACCGCGACCAGCTTGCCGGCGTGGTCGGTCAGCACGATGCGGTTGTGGCCGGTGTCGGCGATTGCGACCCGCGTCGGCGAAACCGCGATGCCCGCGGGCGTCGCCAGCGCGCGCGACTGGAATGCCTGCGGCCGCAGCGGCAGCTTGGGCAATTTCGCCGCCGGCGGCGCGCCCGCCAGCGCGGCTGCCACCGGCGCGGCTAGCTGCGCGTAGGACTGCTCGCCAATGAAGGTTTGCGCAACATTGCCATCCGGCCCCAGCAGCACCAGCGTCGGCCATGCCTGCACGCCGTAGGCGTTCCACATCTGCATGTCCGGGTCCAGCACGATCGGGTGCCGCAGGTCGTAGCGCTGGATGAAGGATTCCAGCCCGGCCTTGGTTTTCGACGCCGCGAACTTGGGCGAATCGATGCCGATCACGACCAGCCGCGTGCCGAAGTGCTCTTCCAATTGCTTTTCGTCGGGCAGCATGTGGATGCAGTTGATGCAGCCCGGCGTGAAGAAGTCCAGCAACACCGCGCGGCCGCGCAGCTCGGCCAGGGTCAAGGGGCGCGCGACGTTGAACCACGTCAGACCCTCCGGAAACGCCATCGCGCGTCCGGCCTGCGCGCGCGGCAGACCCATCGTCAACACGCCGGCCGCCACGACGATGGCTGCGAGCAACGTCAAAAGAATGCGTTTCATGCTGCGCTCCGGGCGCGCGTCATGCGTGGCGCCGTTCCAATCCATACACCGCCGTGTGCAACGCGGTCACGCCGCGTTCCGAGAACGACGGTTGCGAGGCCAGGATGTCGCGGCGTTCCAGTTGCTTGATCCGCCAGTGTGCATCGAGCAACCGGTGCGCCTCGGCGTCGTCCACGCTGAAGGGCGGGCCTTGCATTTCGCCCGCGGGGTAATCCAGCGTAATCAACAGACCGCGCGCGCGGGCCGGAAGTTTCGCATAAACCTCGCCCGCCAGACGTTCGCGCAGCGGCGCGGGCAGGGCGATCATCGCCGCGCGGTCGTAGAACGCGCCGCAGGCCGCAAGCGAGGCGGCCTCGAGCGTGAAGGCGTTGCCGTTGATGATCTCGATGGCGCCGCCCGGCGGGTTGTCGATGGCGTGGTGCGTGCCGTCGGTCTCGCTGCGGGTGTGTGCATGCAGCCCGTTTTCCGCAAGAAACGCGGCGATGGCGACGGGCGAGACGTCCACCCCGAGCACGTCCAGGCCTTGGCGCGAAAGCCACAGCATGTCCAGCGACTTGCCGCACAGCGGCACCAGCACCCGGGTGCCGCGGGGCACGGCCAGCGCGGGCCAGTGTTGCTCCAGCAACGGCATCACGTCCGTGTGGTGCCAGCCGGTCCGCCCTTCGCGCCAGCGTTGCAGCCAGTATTCGGTGTCCATCGTGCATCCTTTTGTGGATCAGGGCCTTGGGGCACATGACTATAATCCGCCGATTGCCTTGATTGGAGTTCGCCATGAATGCGCCCACCCGCATCGACACCAAGCGCGTGATCCATCCGCCGCGCGGTCCCGAGCTGCATTGCAAGAACTGGCTGATCGAGGCGCCCTACCGGATGATCCAGCACAACCTCGACCCCGAGGTGGCGGAGAACCCGGCCGAACTGGTGGTGTACGGCGGCATCGGTCGCGCCGCGCGCAACTGGGAGTGCTTCGATGCGATCCTGAAAAGCCTGCGCGAATTGAATCCGGATGAAACCCTGCTGGTGCAGTCCGGCAAGCCGGTCGGCGTGTTCAAGACCACCACGGACGCGCCGCGCGTCTTGATCGCCAACTCCAACCTCGTGCCGCACTGGGCCACCTGGGAACACTTCAACGAGCTGGACAAGAAGGGCCTGATGATGTTCGGCCAGATGACGGCCGGCTCGTGGATCTACATCGGCTCGCAGGGCATCATCCAGGGCACCTACGAAACCATCGCCGAAATGGGCCGGCAAAGCTACGGCGGCAACCTGAAAGGCCGTTGGGTGCTGACGGCAGGCCTGGGCGGCATGGGCGGCGCGCAGCCACTGGCGGCGGTGATGGCGGGCGCGTGCATGCTGGCCATCGAATGCGACCAGAAGCGCATCGACTTCCGACTGAAGACCGGT
>JAICHS010000114.1 GCA_025924775.1 Rhodanobacteraceae bacterium | reverse complement strand
TGGACTTTTAATCCATTGGTCGAGAGTTCGAACCTCTCACGGCCCACCATTCAAAACAATATGTTGCGTAAAAGCGCCTTGCAGGCGGAAGCCCGTGGGGCAACCGCGTCTCCACACGGTCCCAGTGGACGGTGGCCGCCGAGCCTGCGGCGTCTCGGGCCATTGCGCAACGTATTGCGTCGTTCCGCCACGAGAACCAGCCTCGCGATGCCGGGGTTGTGGTGTTTTCATGGCATGGGCAACGCCCATGCCTAATCCGCGATCGCGCGATGGATCGCAACCGGTCGTGTCCGCGCCGACCACCGCTCGTCTTGGGCCGCGCGGTGCTCGCGTGTGACGCTGTTCACGCGTTGAATTGGAAACCGGGGCAAAATCGCACTGCGGGGGCGCTGGCCACCTTTCAGGGTTGTACGCTGCGACCCATGCTCGCAAGGAATTCAGCACAGCTGCTTCATGGGGTATTGGCCGTCAATTCCACCACGACACGGTGACAGTGGCGTGCAGGGAGTCGCATCCGGCAGTCCTGCCGCATTGGGGACGAATCAGTTTCGATCTTGCCGCAGCGCGAAGGGGCCAACCTGCTTCAACAACTCCGCGTTGGGGTTTGTGGTGGGGCCGTGGCTGCGTCGGCTTGACTCGACTGGATTGGTCATCGGACCACCCGGGGAAAGCAATTGGTCCCCGATTAATCAAGCGGAACCTTGTTTCAGGAGGATTCGGTATGGCAAGGATTATCGTTATGCTGCTGTGCCTTGCTTTCAGTGATTGGGTGCGGGCGTGCCCGAAACTGCTTTATGCCGCCCTCAATTACAATACCGATAATAATAGTGTAGATGCCAAGTACTGGGGTAAAACAGTAGGCGTCCAGGGTGTATTCATAAATTACTTGATGACATATTGGACTACGAATGTCGGAGCAGCCCCAAATTCGCTTTGGAATGGTGCCAAGCAGTTCCAGCAAACCTATGCGAAATATGGGGTGACGGACAACTTCATCAAGGTATCCATCTACAGCAACCTGGACTGGAACGACCCGAGTGTGGTCGCTCAATACGTGACCAACTTTGGCAATCTCGCCAAACTGGCGAAATACGCGGGCTTCAAGGGCATAGCACTGGACCTGGAGCCCTACCGTTCCGCGTGGGGTGGGGTTGCAGGCGGCAATGAACAGATAGTCCAGGCGGCAGGCCAGTCGATCGGGCAGGCCATGTTTCAGGCTTATCCCGGGATGACGCTGATCATCCTTCCAGACGTGGTCTATCAGACTGACGTGACCAAGGACCTGACCCTGAGTACAGGAGGTTACGCGCTTTCGGTACCGTTCGTGACCGGGTTGTTCCAGCAGTCATGGAAACAGGTGATCATGGCCACGGAAGGTACTTACCGGGCATCGCCGGCATCCATTTTGCATTGGGTGGACGTGACGTACGCGAACTACGCCGGAATGTTTCCCGCGGGCCAATTCCCGTTCAGCGTTGCCCCGGGCATCTGGCCGTTGGGTGTCAGCCCCACCGACAAATCGGCGGTAATGACCGTTGACCAGTTTCAACAGAGTCTCGATACTGATTATACGGTGACCGATACCTATGTTTGGATCTTCGGCATGGGGACGGCTTGGCAATCCGACCAGTATGGGCCCGTGGTATCCAACTTTCCCCAGTACCTCAACGTGGTCCGGCACGCGTGTACCACCCATTGAACCGGGCCGCAGCTTGCTTGACCGGCAGGTGACCAAGGTGCGGCGCACCGCTTGCCTGCCGCGCCAGCCACGCGCGTTGACGCATGTCGCGGGAAGGCCGCAGCCGGTCACGGTGCGTGTGTGGGACAGGCGGTGATGGCGCCGGGCACCCGGCGCGTGCAAAGCCAGATCTGCACGCCGGTGACGAGCCACACCGGGTAAGGCACCAGCATCGCCAGCGAAAAGGCGTGTGCGCTGTAGTGCGACGACCCCGGTGGCGTCAGTAGGTCGAGCACCAGCCCGATTTCGAAAATCACCGCGATCGTGGCCGCATAGCCGGTGATGTTGACCAGCGCCATCGCCGTTCCGACCTGTGCCGGCGGGGTCGCAATGCCGGCGAAGTCGAACCCCACCAGGCCGATGGGCGAGCCGGCGCCCGCGACGATCATCAGCAGACCAGCGTCCAGGATGGCGCGGGGCCGGGTGCATGCTCAGGCCCGGTAAAAGTCCTGCATCGGGTAGCGCCGCGCGTACAGCGCGAACAGCAGCGCGGCGAGCGCGGCGAAGGCGGCGAAGAAGAACATCAGGAATGCGGTTTCGCCGAAACCGGTCGCCGCGATCCAGTCGGTGACGGTGGCGTTGCGCACGCCGGCGTCGGCCAGCAGCACCCACAGGTTGCCGAAGGTGACCGCCAGCATCCAGAAGCTCATGATCGAGCCTTTCATCGAGGGCGGTGCCTGGCTGTAGGCGAATTCGAGACCGGTGGCCGACACCAGCACTTCGCCCAGTGTCAGCAGCGCGTAGGGCAGGATCTGCCAGGCGATGGACAGGGTGTCGCCGCCGTCCAGCACCAGCTGGAGTGCGCCGGCCGCCACCCACGCCAGTGCGGCCAGTGCGATGCCGGTGCCCATGCGGCGCAACGCGGTCGGCTCGATGCCGAAGCGGCGCAGCAGCGGAAACAGCACGAGGTTGTTGAACGGGATCAGCAGCAGCACCAGCAGCGGGTTGAGCGCCTGCATCTGCGCCTCGTGGAACCACGCGGGTTTGGCCATTTCCGCGCCCTGCAACACCCAGGTCGAGGCCTTCTGGTCGAACAACGACCAGAAGGGCGTGGTGAGCGCGAACACCACCAGCACCCGCAACACGACGCGCACGCCGTCGATCGCCGCGTCCGGGTGCGCGCCGCGCGCGCGTTCCAGTTGCAGCGCGGTGCCGAGCCCACCAAACAACAGCACCGCACCCAGCGCAAGGCAGGCGGCGATCACAAAGCCCAGTTGCGGAATCGTGGCCAGTGCGGCCAGCGCGGCGATGCCGCCGCAGCCGGCAATCCACAGGCCGGGCCGCGATTGGCCGAGCGTGCGTGCCAGCAGCGCGCTGCGCGCGACGCGCAGCAGCGAGTGCGGGTTGGGTGGCGCGGGCGGGACGTTCACGTAGCGGGCGCGACCGAGCCAGAACACCACCAGCGCCACCGCCATCAACAATCCCGGAATGCCGAACGCGATCGCCGGACCGAGATGCCGCAGGAACAACGGCATCAGCAGCGAGGCGAAGAATGATCCGAAATTGATCATCCAATAGAAGCCGTCGTACACCAGCCGCGCGCGGTGCTTGTTGCCGGCGTCGAACTGGTCGCCCACGAACGCGGACACCAACGGCTTGATGCCGCCCGAACCCAACGCGATCAGGAACAGGCCGGTGTAAAAGCCAATGCGCTGCTGCTCGAACAATGCGAGGCAGGCGTGTCCCGCCACGTACACCAGCGACAACCACAGGATGGTGTGGTACTTGCCCCAGAAACGGTCGGCCAGCCAACCGCCCAGCAGCGGAAAGAAGTACACGCCGATCACGAAGGTGTGGAAGACGTCCTTGGCCGCCAAACCACGTTCGTCCACGGGCAGGAACAGCAGCAACGACGACACCAGGAACGGCGTCAGGATGTTGCGCATGCCGTAAAAGCTGAAGCGCTCGCAACCTTCGGTGACGATGATGTAGGGAATTTGCCGGGGCAGCGGCGCGTGGGCGCAGCCGGTTTCGGGGGCGGTGGCGGCAGGGGTCGTCATCGTCACGCTGCAACAGGGGATAGGTGCCCAAGGTTAGTGCACGCGACCGCGGCGCGCACCCGTTTCAGCCGCCGTCAGTCGGTCGAGGCGCCGGATGTGCGCAAGCGCTGGACCAACACGGGCACCAGTGCCAGCAGGCCGAGGCCAACCAAGGGCAGCCAGATGTGCGGCTCCAGGATCAGGCTGGGCGACAGGCCCTTGCCTTCGGCGATGGATTGGCCGACGCCCGCGCCGATGGCGGTTTCGAACACCAGCATGATCACGCCGCCCAGCGCGGTCGCGAGCGTGAACAGCCACACCGGGCAGCGCAGCCACGCCAGCGCGACGGAGACGCCGCCAAACGGGAACAGCGGCACCAAGCGCAGGAACAGCGTGTAGGAGACCGGATTGGCCTGGTAGCCCTGCCGCACGTGCTCGACGAACCGGGGGGGCGGCCGCTTGCCCGCGCCGAACGCATGGCGCGCTGCATAGAACAGCAGCAGCGATCCCAGCACTTCGGCGATCAGCGACAGTCCAATGGCACGACCCATCCCGAACAGCATGCCGCCCGCGATGATGATGAACAGCGGCCCCGGCATTGCGGTGGCGACCGACAGCGTCAACACCACGACGTAGATGGCGTAGGTCAGCAGCGGGTGCGCTGCGATCTGCTGCGACCAGCGGGCCTGTTCGACCATGACGTGGCTGGGCGCAAGGTGCTGCAGCACGCCGCTGGCGGCCACCGCCACGCCGATCGCAATCAGGATCAGCAGGGGCACGAAGGCACGCAATCGACTCATGCAGGCGTGGCAACCAAGTGGATGGACAGGTAGCTGGAAATCCAGAAAATCATAGCCGGTCGCGGTAATTTCGACGAAACGCGCGGGTTCATTATTGATCGGCGTCAGAGTCCGCCACGTATTGCCAAAGGGTCGACAGGTACGTTCCCGGCCAGTGGCTAATAACGGGGTCCATTTCGCTTTGCATAAGCCGCGAGTACCGCGCGGGCCGCAGCGCGCCGCAGATCGCGTTGCACCCGGATGCCACGGCGGCGCAGCGCGGCAACCCAGTCGCGCGGCAGCGGGCCTTCGTCGAATCCCGCCAGCGACTCCGTGTCCTCACTGCGCGCGCCGATCAGCACCTCGTCGATGCCGGCCCACACGATGGCGCCGTAGCACTGGCAGCAAGGTTGCGCACTGGTCGCGAGCGTGTAGCGCCCGCCGTCGGCGTTGAGGCGCGCGCGCCCGAGTTTCTGCTGCGCGCCGACCAGCGCCATGATTTCCGCGTGCGCCAGCGACAGTTGCAGGGGTTCGACGCGGTTTACGCCAGCGGCGACCAGGTGGCCTGCGGCGTCGAACACCGCGGCGCCGAACGGGCCGCCCGTGTCGTGTTCGACATTGCGTCGCGCCAGGTCGATCGCCAAAGATACGCGCGCGTCGTCGTCGGCGTAAACGCTGCCGGCCACGGCCACCGCCGCAAGCCAGTCGGGCAGGGCGGGTTGGTTTGGCGGGTGCGTGCCGGGTGCGTGCATGGACGCGACGTTAGCACCGCGAGGCTGAAGGGCAGGCCGCGGCGCGCGGGCAGCTCGATCCGGACCGGCAGCGGAATCAGAGTCGCCGATGCCGTCCGAAGATCAGCGAGGCAATGAACAGCACGATGAAGACGATAAACAGGATCTTCGCGATGCTGGCCGCAAGGCCGGCCACACCGAAGAAGCCGAAGGCGCCGGCGATCAGGGCGATGATCAGAAAGACGATGGCGTAATAGAGCATGGGGTTCTCCTGTGGCGCGCCGTGGGAAAGTCTCCGGACGAATGGATCCTTCATTGGCCCGGAGCAGTGCCCGCCGTCTCGGAGGGGCGGGCGGCGGGATGCCGGTCGGCATGGAGGGGCTTGCCTGCCCGGCTCGGCTGCTTCCCTGAAGCCGTTGGGAGCACCGAGGGGGAAGGTGCTCCGGTTCCTGCGATCGGCGCACGTGCCGTGATCCGGCCGTCGCGCACGCGTCGTTACAGGTCTTGGTTGAATGCCTCGACCTGCTTGCGCGCTGCATCGCGTGCAATGCCGTAGCGCTCCTGCAGCTTGCCGGCCAAGTATTCGACGTTGCCGTCCGCAACCCGCAGGTCATCGTCGGTCAATTTGCCCCATTGGGCCTTGAGTTTCCCGTGGAGCTGTTTCCACTGGCCCTTGATCTTGTCTTCGTTCATGAGCGTTCTCCGTGTGTGGGTGGTTGCGCGGGAGCGGGCGAACGCTCGTCCGGCGGAACCATCAAAGTTCGCTTTCGAATTCGTACACCTGCAGCAGGGCTTCGCGGCGGCCCACGCCGTAACGCTTTTGCAGCAGTGCCGCGAGGTGTTGGGCGCTACCCGCCGGAACCGCCACGTCGTTTCGCGTCAGCTTGTGCCAACGCCGTCGCATCCGGTCGGCGGTGCCGGTCATTGGCCGCTGATCCTGTCGTGCCCCATGCCGGCCCCGGTCGCGGTTGCGGTGGTCATCAATCCTGCGCCTTGAGGCCGGATGCATCGACGCCCTTGACACCCTTGACACTCTTGGCGGCCGTGACGGCCTTTTCAATCGCGAGCTTGGTAGGCAGCACGCCGATCAAGGTAACGACGCCATCCACGGTCTTGACGGTGACGTCCATGCTCTTGACGCCCTTGGTGGTGGCAAGTTCGCTTTTGACCTTGGTGGTGATCCAGGCATCGCTGACCGCCTGGCCGGTGCTGGATGAGTGGTCGCCGGTCGGTGTGGCGTCCTGCGAGGCCCATGCCGGCGTGGATGCCAGGCCGAATCCCATGACCAGCGCAGCGGCGACGGTGAGAATGTGCGTGTGTTTCATCATGACCTCCTGGTGACTTCACGGGCATCGCCTGGGTAACGATGCGACTTGACCGTAACGGCTTCTGCATGAACGCCACTGCGTGCAAAACCTGACGGCTGAGTGAATGGGTCAGGCGCATCTGCGCGATGTCCGCCAGATGCACGCGGTTTCGCAGGCGGTGCCGCGGTTGACGATCATGGAAATCGCGGCGGTGTGGACCCCAGCGCTCGCGGGCACCGTGCAATGGAAGCCTGCGTACCAGGCGGCCTGGTCTTTTTGCACCGGTTGCCATCGCTTCTGCGCGCGTGCGAAATGGGTGCCGAGACGGCGATGGGCGCGCGGACATGGCAGCGAAGCCGATAGCGGAGCCGGTGGACCGTGGACCGCTGCCGCGGTTCGTCGGCAGCTTGATCGAAGGCGTGGTCTTGATCGACCCGGACGGATCCATACGCTGGGCCAACGCCGCCGCACTCGCGATGCACGGTTGCGCGCACCGTGCGCAACCACGTGGCGAACCTGTACGGCAAGCTCGGCGTGAATCAGCGCCGCGGTGGTATGGGGGCCGCGAGCGCGAACTGGCGGCTTATTGATCGACGCGGATCGGCT
>JAICHS010000113.1 GCA_025924775.1 Rhodanobacteraceae bacterium | reverse complement strand
GTTGAAGGGCAACGCTGCCGGCGCATACGCGAGGTAACGCGGCAGGTCGAGCTTCTGGAAGTGGAAGTCGATCGCGGACGCACGGTCGTGCGCAAACGGGCGCGTCTGGCCGGCGATGCGGATCGGGCTGCCATCGACGTCCATGGCCAGCAGCGGCTTGACGTACACATCGGTGTCGCGCGGCAGGTTGGCGAGGAACGGAATGCCGATTTCGATGTGGTCGAGCTGGTGGGTCGAGTGCGTCACCGCGTCCGCGAACGTGACCGTGCCGTCGCGCACCGTGATGTTGGATACGGCGTAGCGGAACGGCGATTTCGAGCTCGAAGGTTGCGCCTCGATCCGCTTCAGGATGTCGCCGAAGTCGAATTGCGCCGGCGCGGTGCGCGCGATGCGGATTTGCGGGCGCTGCAGCTCCAGCGCGTCCAGCACCGGCGCCAGCCGGAACAGCGAGGTCCAGGAAGCGTTGACGACGGCCTGGTCGATGGCGACGAACGTCGGCTTGCCCGTGGGTCCGGCAACCTGCAGCCGGTCGAGCTGCAGGCGCAGTGTGTAGGGATCGAGGCGCACGTGGCCGACGGTGACCTGGCGGCCCAGCGCCGCGCTGGCGTGCTGCTGGATCTGCGCGCGGATGATGGGTGGTGCGGCGAAAAATCCGAGCAGCCCGTACACCACCAGCACGATGGCGATGCCCAGCGCCCACTTGCGGACGCGCCGCGAGCGGTAGATGGCCAAGGCGCGGTCGCGTGCGGCGGGCAGCAGCGGGTTGTCGAAAATGTTCGCCATCCAAAGCGCTCCAACGTCGCCGCGTGACGACCGACCGGGGTTACGCTGCCAGTGTGCTCGCCGTCACCAGCTGACGACCACCTTGCCGCACTGGCCCGCGGCCATCAGGTCGAACGCCTGCTGGAAGTCGTCGACGGCAACTTGGTGGGTCAACACTTTCTGCAACGGAAAGCCGGTCAGCAGCATCTGGGTCATCTTGTACCAGGTCTCGAACATGCGCCGGCCGTAGATGCCGTGCAAGATGAGACCCTTGAAGATCACCTTGTCCCAGTCGACGCCGCCGCCGTTGGGCAGCAGGCCCAGCAATGCGACCTTGCCACCGTGGTACATGCAGTCGAGCATGTCGTTGAAGGCGTGGATGTTGCCGCTCATCTCCAGGCCCACGTCGAAGCCCTCCATGCCGAGGTCACCCAGCACGTCGCGCAGCGGTTGTTTGGACACGTTCACCACACGCGTGGCGCCCATCTCGGCAGCAAGGTTGAGGCGATAGTCATTGACGTCGGTGACCACCACGTTGCGTGCCCCGACGTGGCGCGCGATGCCCGTCGCCATCACGCCGATCGGGCCGGCACCGGTGATCAGCACATCCTCGCCGACCAGGTCGAATTCCAGCGCGCAGTGGGTCGCGTTGCCGAACGGATCCATGAAGGCCGCCAGCGAGGACGGAATCTGGTCCGGAATCGGCCACAGGTTTTTTGCCGGCATCGCGATGTACTGCGCGAACGCGCCGTTGCGGTTGACGCCAATCCCGACGGTGTGCGGGCACAGTTCCGGCCGGCCCGCGCGGCAGTTGCGGCACATGCCGCAGGTGATGTGGCCCTCGGCCGACACGCGCTGGCCCACCCGGTAGCCGCGCACTTCGCTGCCCACCGCGACGATCTTGCCCACGAATTCGTGGCCGATCACGAGCCCGGGTTTGATCACGCGCTGGGCCCACGCATCCCAGTTGTAGATGTGCAGGTCGGTGCCGCAGATGGCCGTCTTGGCGACCTCGATCAAGACGTCGTTGTGGCCGAACTCGGGCACGGGCACTTCTTCCATCCAGATGCCCTTGGCAGCGTCGCGCTTGACCAGCGCCCTCATCATGTTCGGCATTGCGGTGACCTTCCGGTTGGTTGATTCCGCAATTATAGGGCGGTGCCATCCGACCGCACCCGTACAATGCCGGCATGCCGCAACCGGCCCCCCGCATCGATCGGCGCCCGCCCGCGATCTTCCTGATGGGGCCCACCGCCACCGGCAAGACCGCACTGGCCTGCACGCTGGCGGAGCGGTTTCCGCTGGAGCTGGTCAGCGTGGATTCCGCGCTGGTCTATCGCGGGCTGGACATCGGCGCCGCCAAACCCGACGCCGCGACGTTGCGCCGCTACCCGCACGCGTTGATCGACATCCGCGATCCGTCCGACGCTTACTCGGCGGCGGCGTTCCGTGAAGACGCGCTGGCCGCGCTGCAGGCCATCACCGCACGCGGCCACGTGCCGCTGCTGGTCGGCGGTACCGGCCTGTATTTCCGCGCGCTTGAACGTGGCCTGTCGGCCATGCCGGCGGCTGATCCCGCGTTGCGCGAACGCCTGCGCGCCGAGGCGACGCGCGTGGGCTGGCCCGCGCTGCACGCACGGCTCGCCGCGCGCGATCCCGATGCCGCCGCGCGCATCCGTCCGGGCGACGCGCAGCGCATCCAGCGTGCGCTGGAAGTCGTGGCATTGTCGGGCGCCACGCTGACGCAGTTGCACGCGCGGCGGTCGCCGCGGCTTCCGTACCGCGTGCTGAAGCTGGCGCTGGTTCCGGCCGAGCGCACAGCCCTGCGCGAGCGCATCGCCGCGCGCTTCGATGCCATGCTGGCAGCGGGGTTCCTGGACGAAGTCGGGCGCCTGCGCGCGCGCGGCGACTTGCAGCCCGAGTTGCCGGCGCTGCGTGCGGTGGGTTACCGGCAGGCCTGGGAGCACCTGGACGGTCGGGCCTCGGCCACCGCGTTCCGCCAGCGTGCGATCGATGCCACGCGCCAGCTGGCCAAGCGTCAGACCACCTGGCTGCGCGCCGAGCTGGATGCGCGCGTGCTCGACCCCGAACTTGCCGCGACACCGGCGATCGCCTCCGCGGCGTTGCGGCAATTCCTGCCCGTGCCGGCCGCGTGAAACGGCCCCATGCCCCCCAATCTGCGTTACCATTTGATTCCGCGGGGGAAACCGCGTACGGACCGTGATCGGAAGGCCATAACAATGTCGAAAAGCCAATCGTTGCAGGATCCGTTCCTGAATGCGCTGCGGCGCGAACGCGTGCCGGTCGCGATTTACCTGGTCAACGGCATCAAGCTGCAGGGCGTGATCGAGTCGTTCGACCAGTTCGTGGTACTGCTGCGCAACCAGGTCAGCCAGATGGTGTACAAGCACGCCATCTCGACCGTGGTGCCCAGCCGCGCGGTCAAGGTTGGCGCGGAAGACGCCAAGCCGGAAGGCGCCGAACCGCCGGCGCAGGACTGATTCTTCTGTTCGAACGCGAACGACGAGGCGAGCGTGCGTTGCTGGTGTTGCCTTACACCGGCAAGGGCGCGGCCGTGCGCCGCGCGCAGGAATTCACCGAACTGGCCGAGTCCGCCGGCGCGGAGGTCCTGGGCAGCGTGCACGCGCGCGTGGAAGCGCCCAACCCGAAGTTCTACATCGGCACCGGCAAGGCGGACGAAGTGCAGGCGCGGGTGCGCGAACTCGGTGCCGACCTGGTGCTGGTCGACCACGCGCTGACGCCGGTGCAGGAACGCAACCTGGAAAAACACCTGTCCGCGCGGGTGATCGACCGCGCCGCGCTGATCCTCGACATTTTCGCCCAGCGCGCGCAATCGCACGAAGGCAAGCTGGAAGTCGAGCTGGCGCAGCTCAAGCACATGGCGACGCGACTGGTGCGCGGCTGGACCCACCTGGAGCGCCAGCGTGGCGGCTCGATCGGGTTGCGCGGCCCTGGCGAGACCCAGTTGGAGACCGACCGCCGGCTGCTGCAAAAACGCGTCGAGCAGTTGCAAAAACGCATCGACAAGGTTGGCGTGCAGCGTGGCCAGCAGCGCCGCGCGCGCCTGCGCAACACGCTGCCGCGCGTGGCGCTGGTCGGTTACACCAACGCCGGCAAGTCCACGCTGTTCAACGCGATCACGCGCGGCTCGGTGTATGCCGCCGACCAGTTGTTCGCGACGCTCGACCCCACGGTACGCCGGCTGGACGGGCTGGAATCCGGACCCGCGGTACTGGCCGACACCGTCGGCTTCATCCGCGAGCTGCCGCACGACCTGGTCGCCGCGTTCCGCGCGACCTTGTCCGAAGCGCGCGACGCCGACCTGCTGCTGCACGTCACCGACGCCGCCGATGCCGAGCGCGACGTGCTGACCGCGGTGGTGGATGGCGTGCTGGACGAAATCGGTGCGGGCGATGTGCCGCAACTGCTGGTGTTCAACAAGATCGACCTGCTGGCTGCGGACGTGCCCGCGGGCGAGGGCGAGGCGCCGGTGCCGCCCGGGCCCGTTCCGCGCACGGTGGAGCCGCGCATCGACCGGGATGCGCAGGGCCTGCCGGCCGCGGTGTGGCTGTCGGCGGCCCGTGGCGAGGGGCTCGATTTGCTGCGGCAAGCGATCGGTGAACGCCTCGCCGGCGCGCGGGTGCATGCCGAGTTGCGCCTGCCGCCGCACGCGGGGCGGTTGCGGGCGCGCCTGATCGAGCTGGGCGCGGTGAAAACCGAGCGTTACGATGAGGCGGGCTGGTGGCTGGACATCGATGCGCCGCGGAACCTGCTGCTGCCATTGGCGGGGGACGTGCGCGGGGACGAGGCCCGGCTGCTGCGTGCCTGGCTCGATGCGGCGTAGTGCGCTGTGCCCTCCGACAAGCTCAGGGCGAATGCCGGGTCGTCCGGTTCTGGATGCTTCATCCCTTGGCAGGCGCAACAAGCATCCAGCCTGCCCTTGCACCAAGCCCTGCAGCGATCAGGGATGATCGCATAGAATATGTCGTTTGCGCCGCTTGCGGCGTGCCAGTCCACGAACCAACCCGAGGTTGTGACGATGCCCTGGAAGGAGCCCGGTGAAAAACCGCGCGAGCCCCGTGGCCAGGGGCCGTGGGGACAAGGTTCGGGTGGCCCCGACCTCGAAGCGTGGTTGCGCAATTTCCGGCGGCGTCTCGGGCCGCTCGGGCATGGACCGACCGGCTGGCTGGCGCTGGTGGTGCTGGCCATCGTCGTGTGGCTGCTCATTGGCGGCTGGGTTTCCATTGGCGCGCAGCAGGTCGGCGTGCTGCAGCGGTTCGGCAAGTTCGAGCGCGTGCTGCAGCCGGGCCTGCACCTGCGGTTTCCGTCGCCCATCGACCAGGTCACGCCGGTCAACGTTGGCCAGGTGCGTGGCGTCAGCGATGAAGCGCGGCTGCTGACGTCGGACGGGCAGCTCGTGCTGGTCGATTACACCTTGCACTACAAGATCACCCACGTGCGGGATTTCCTGTTTGCCGCGCGTGACGCCGAGGAAGTCGTGCGCGATGCTGCCACGGCCGCCGCGCGCGCCGCGGTGGGCGCGCACAAATTGCAGTGCCTGCTCGACGAGCTGGGCACGCCCTGTCCGTCGGGGCACGTCGGTGGCGACCAACTCGCGACCGCGATGCTGGCGCAGGTGCAGGCGTCGCTGGCCGGCGCGCAGGGCAGCATCGGTGCCGAGGTGACCGATGTCTCGATTCAGCACGTCAGCGTACCGGCGGATGTGAAACCGGCCTTCGACGCCATCGCCAAGGCGCGCGAGGACGCCAAGACCGCGCAGGTGGCGGCGCGCGCGGATGTGGCGCGCGACAAGATCGAGGCGGGCGACCAGGCGGTTTCCATCAAGGCCGATGCGGAAACCTACCGGCGCCAGGTCGTGGCCGATGCCAATGCTGCGGCGGCCCGGTTCGCGAAGGTGTTGCCCGAATATCAGGCCGCGCCGCAGGTGACGCAGCAACGTTTGTGGCTGGATGCCATGCACGCGGTGCTGACCCGCAACCACGTGGTCGTCAATACCGGTTCCGGCAACGTCATCGTGCAGTTCCCGGTGCAGCATCCGGCCACCCCGGTCGGTGCCAGCAGCACTGCGCTGCCTTCCACCGCTGCGTCGGTGGGCCCCGCGCCGTCGGCTTCGGCCGCGTTGCCGGTCACCTCCGGTCCCGACGTGCAGGGAGTGTATTGAATGCGCTACGTCATTCCCTTCGTGGTCATCGTGCTGGCGCTGCTGGGCGCCAAAAGCCTGTACGTCGTGGGCGAGGGGCACGCCGCAGCGTTGTCGCGCTTCGGCAAGGTTGAAGCCACCGGCATCGGGCCGGGCCTGCACGTCAGGCAACCGTTCATGCAGGAAGCCAGCGTGTACGACACCCGCGCGATCACTTCGCAGGCCGAACCGGGCGACTGCAAGACCCGCGATGACGAAACGGTGCGGATCGGGTTCAGCCTGCGCTGGCGGATTGCCGATCCGGTCGCGTATTTTGATGCGACCTCGGGCGACGAGTTGCAGGCGACGCAGCAAATGGAACCGTTGATCCGCGATGCGTTGCGCCAGCGGGTTGCGCACGAGGATCTGTCCGCGCTGCTGGTGGCGACCGACGGGAGCCTCGGCGCCGCGGTGCGCCGCGATGTTGCGGACGCCATCCGCAACAAGCTCGGCATCGAAGTGCTGGGCGTCGGCATTGGCCGGGTGTTGCCGCCGGAAGACGCCTTGGCGGCGGTGTACAAGCGCATGACCGCCGAAGCCCAGGCCGCGGCCGGCAGCGTGCGCGCCGACGGCGAAGCCGCGGCGGCGGCCATCCACGCCGAGGGCGATGCGCAGGACCAGCAGGTGCTTGCGGCGGCCGGCGAGGCCGCGGCAGCGATCCGCGGCGAGGGCGACGCGGCGGCGGCCAGGGTTGATGCCGCGGCTTCCGCCAAGGATCCGCGGTTCTTCCGCTATTGGAGTAGCTTGAATACTTGGCGCCGGAGTTTCGGGGACGGCGGCGCAGTGGTCGTCCTGGACCGCAATTCACCCTTCATGCAGGCCATTGATGCGGGCACCGCAAGCGATGGGCCGGCAACGAAGAAGCATTGACCGGGCACTGGTCGACGCTCCACACCGAAACGAATCATCGAAGCGAGAATCGAACAATGGGACAGTCCGTAGTAATTCTTGGCGCCCAATGGGGGCAAACGGTTGCGCTTGCGGACTGCCGGTGGCAGTCCGCGCAGGCGTGAGCGCCGCAGGCAGGATGCCATAGGCCGGCCGACTTGATGAGCCATGGATGGCGAATCTAGTCGGCGACGTCGCCCCAAACCGAAGCACCACATCGAAGCGAGAAGATCATGGGACAAAGCGTAGTCATCCTCGGAGCCCAATGGGG
>JAICHS010000112.1 GCA_025924775.1 Rhodanobacteraceae bacterium | reverse complement strand
TTGCCGTGCCGCAGCGACCCGGCCGTGCGCAATTCGTCGGCGTCTGGCGAGTGCAGGAACGCGGCCGCATGCACGCCCTTGCGCTCGCGGCTGATGAAGGGCCCTTCAAGGTGGATGCCGAGTACGCCGGGTACGCCCTGCGCGATGGCCGCATCGACCGCGGCGATCGCGATCGGCATCTTTTCCGGCACATCGCTGATCAGGGTCGGCAGGAAACCCGTGGTGCCGAACCGCCGGTGCGCCGCGCCGATCGCGCGGATGCCGGCGACGCCGGGTTGATCGTTGAACAGCACGCCGCCACCGCCATTCACCTGGCAATCGATGAAACCGGGCAGCAAAATGCGTCCGGCGAGATCATGCCGCGTCACATCGGCCGGCACGCGCGCGGCGTCGCAGATGGCGTCGACGCGGCCGTCTGCGACGATCACGGCGGCATCGTTGCGCCAACCTTGCGGCGTCAGGACGCGGGCGTTGACCAGGGCCGTTGGCATCACATCGTCTCGGTGACCTTGGCGAGGTGGGGGGGCCGGTCGGGATCGCGGCCGCGCGCGATCGCGAGCGCGTTCACCGCGCGGTAGAAACTCTGGATCGCAAGGATTGGGGCGCACATCGGTTGCGTGGTCGGCACGATCGGCAGGGATCCATGTCCCGATACGTTCGGTGCGGCGGCCCAGACCTCGGCGCCGCGCGCGCGGAAGTCGCGTGCGGTGGCCAGTACGCCGGCCAAGGCGTCGTCCTGTTGCGCAAACAGCAGCACGGGCAAGCGTGGCCCGACCAGTTCCATCGGGCCGTGGCGCACCTCGGCGCTGCTGAAGGCCTCGGCGTGCAGCGCGCAGGTTTCCTTCAGTTTCAGCGCGGCTTCCTCCGCCGCCCCCAAGCCGTAACCACGACCCAGCACGAACAGGTCGTGCATGTCGCGCAGGCCTTCCACCAGTGGCGACCAGTCCAGCGCGAAAGCCTGATGCAATTGCGCCGGCAATTCGTGCAACGCTTCGAGCAACGCGGTGTCCTGTTGCCAGTGCGCGACCAGGTGCAGGATGGCCGTCAACGAACCGATGAAGCTTTTGGTCGCTGCCACGCTTTTTTCCGGGCCGGCCTGCAGCGGGATCACGGTCTCCGCCAACGCTGCCAGCGGCGAGTGCTCGGCATTGACCATTGCCACCACGCGCGCGCCTGCGGCGCGTGCGGCTTCGGCGCTGCGCAGCAGGTCAGGACTGGCGCCGGACTGCGAAATCACCAGGTACAGCGCGCCGGCCAGGTGCAGTGGCACCGCGTAGATCGATTCGACCGACGGTGACGCCGACGCGGTGACGCGGCCGGTCATGGTTTCGATGACGTACTTGGCGTAGGTGGCGGCGTGGTCGGAGCTGCCGCGCGCGCAGGTGGCCACGAACGGCGGCGCGTGGTCGCGCAGGCTGGCGGTCAGGCTGCGCATCAGCGCGTCGTTGTGTTCAAGCTGGCGCGCCACGGTGTCGGCCGCTTCAGCGGCTTCGCGGTGCAGCAGTGTGGATTCCGGTTGCAGCATGGTGGGCGAGGTTACAGACATGGTGTGGTTGGCCGGTGAAGTCATGAACGTGGGCGCGGCGGGGCGGTCGAACCGCGCACCACCAATTCCGGGCTGAAACCTTCGTTTTCGACGTCGCCGCCATGGATCCGCGCGATCAGGAGGCGCGTGGCGCACTCGGCGATCTGCTCGGTGCGTTGTCGCGACGTGGTCAGCGAGGGCCAGGAATGGCGCGAGAACGGGCTGTCCTCGAACCCGGCGACGGACAGGTCGTAGGGTACGTGCAGGCCGCCCGCGCGCGCCGCCGCCAGCACGCCGGCGGCGATTTCATCGTTGGAACCGAAGATGGCGGTGGGCGGTTTGGCCAGCCCGAGCAGGCGCCGCGCGCCGCGGAAGCCATCGTCGAACGAGTAGTCGCCTTCCAACACCAGTTCGTTGGACATGGCCACGCCGTAGTCCTGCAGTGCCTTTTCGTAGCCCTTGTAGCGTTCGGGGCTGGAACGGTGCTGCTTGCCGCCCCACAGGAAACCGATGCGTTCGTGGCCAAGCTGGATCAGGTAGGCCGTGATTGCGTAAGCGGCATCGCGGTCATCCACGAACACGCACGGGAACCCGTCGCGCGGATCCTCGGCGGCCGAGATGATCCGAACCAGCGGAACGTTGTAGGCCACCAACTCCCGCAGTAGCGCCATGCGCTCGGACATCGGCGGCGCCAGCACCAGGCCGGCGAGGCGCGAGCGATGCACGAGGTCGCGCAGTTCCTCGGCCAGGTGCGGACTGCGCGAATTGCACGGATGGATCTGCAGGCCGAAACCCATCTCCCGGCATGCCGCCAGTGCGCCCTGTTGCACCGCGATGATGTAGTACGGGTTCGGGTTGTCGTACACCAGGCCGATGGCGTACGCCTTGGCGCTGCGCAGGCTGCGCGCCGACAGGTCGGGGCGGTAGTCCAGCTGTTCGATCGCGCGCTGCACGCGCGCGCGGGTTTCATCGCGAACCGAGCCTTCCTGGTTGATGACACGCGAGACGGTTTTCAGTGAAACCCGGGCCTGCCTGGCGACGTCCCGGATGGTGGCGGTTCCCAATGAATGCTCCTTGTGATCGTGCGGTCGGCGCCTGCACTCAGGATTCCGCGACCGCGGAGTCGAGCGCGCCGTTGCGGCCGGGTTGTCCGGCGCGGTGGCCCAGTGCTCCGTAGAACAGAATGTAGAGGTATCCGGGCACCATCACCAGCAGGAACGCGGTCTGGAAGTTGATGACCTCCTCCAGGTGCACGAACAGCTGCGGGATCAGCGCGCCGCCGGCGATGCCCATGACCAGCAGCGCGGAACCGAATTCGGTGCGGTCGCCCAACCCCTTGATCGCAAGCGGGAAGATCGCGGGCCACATCATCGCGTTGGCAAAGCCCAGCGCCGCGACGAATCCCACGGACAGGTTGCCGTGCGTCGTCCACGCGCCGAACGCGAACAGCACCCCGAGGACCGCGGACAGCGCAAGGTAACGCTGTTGCGAAACAATCCGCGGCGTCAGCGCGACGCCCGCCAGGTAGCCGACCAGCATCGCGACCATGGTCCAAGTAGTCAGGTGCTTCACCGCATCCAGCGACAGACCCGCGGACTGGCCGTAGATCACAATGCCGTCGCCGGCCATCACTTCCATGCCGACGTACACGAAAATGCACAGCACGCCCAGCCACAGGTGCGGGAAGCTGAAGATGCTACGCCGCATGCGATCCGTTCCCGGTGTCTGCCCGGCATCCGCGGGCCGGATTTCCGGCAGCGAGGAGAGCACCACCAGCACCGCCAGCAACGCCAGCACGATCGCCATCACCACGTAAGGCGCGAACGCACGCGACACGAAAGCGTGCTGCAGCAAGGCCTTGGCGGCCGGCGACGCGGTGGCCTGGATCTTGTCGGCGTAGGCGCTCACGCCACCCAGCAGCAGCGCGCCGAACACGTAGGGCGCGAGTCCCCCGGCCGCCTTGTTGCAGATCCCCATGATTGCGACCCGCTTGGCCCCGCTCTCGATCGGGCCGAGGATGCTGACATACGGATTGGACGCCGTTTGCAGCAACGCCAGACCGGCGCCGATCACGAACAAGCCGACCAGGGCGCCGGTGTAGCTGTACATCGCCATCGATTGCGCGAACGCCAGCGCGCCGAGCGCCATCACGAACAGGCCCAGCGCCATGCCCTTTTTCATGCCGGTGCGCCGCAGTACCACCGCAGCTGGCAGCGCCAGCACGAAATACGAGATGTAGAACACCAGCGGGATGAAAAACGCGCTGATGTTGTCGAGGTTGAAGCCCACCTTGACGAACAGGATCAGCGACGAGTTGAGCCAGGTGACGAAGCCGAAGATGGCGAACAGGACGCCGATGATCACCATCGACGTCACGTAGTGCGATGGCTGCTGTCCGGCTGTGGTTGGGGTCATGGTGCGAGCCTGCGTGGATGTCGAGGGGCGGCCGGATTATGCGGTAGCCAACGTTGTCATATCTGTGTCTCGCGTCGAGTATCGCACGTCCATATCGCCAAAAAAAACGGTGGCATTTCTGTACCCTGGATCTTGTGCAACGCAGCATATGCGGCCTTCGACGAGCCACGCTGTATATGCATTTGCGGCCGCATCGCGTGCCTGCCGGTTGCATTGGTGCGACCAATGCGGGATTGTTGCACAGCAAATTGACAGCGTTGTCATCCATGGCCACACTGGCACCCGTATGAACGACTCGAGCCCGGGATGGGCGTGGCCACCAGCCGCACAATCCAGCATGCGGCAGCAACCGTAATGCGGCAACGCACCGGTGGCGTATCCACCACCGGCGCCGACAAATCGCGGTCAATGGCATGCGCGTGGACCACTTGAGGCGCCACGGCCGTCAGGGTTTCATCGGAAGTTGTTGTGTTCTCCAGCGTTGCGGGCCGGCATGGCACCCGGCCCGTTTTTTTGGTGCCTGCGCGCGTTGTGGCTGTGATCGTCTGGCGAAAGCTGGATGCAGTAGTGAACTACGGCGCGCCCGACTCGCCACCCAGCATGACCCCGGAGTGTTTGTATGCACATGGCCAGACTGTTGTTTGCTGTCGTTCTCTGTGTCGTCGCGAACGCGGCGCTTGCGGATGCTGCGGTGCCGGCCTGGTCGCTCACGCCGCAACCGACCGAAGCGCGCCCGGCGGGGCAGGGTTTCGTTGCGATCGCCAGCGGCGACCGGGTGGCGGTCGTGGCGCCCGGCGATGCATCGGCGCTGGCCAGTGCGCGGCGCTTCGCCGAACGGGTGGCGTCCACCCGTGGCCTGCATTTGCACGTGGCGACCGCGACGACCGCACCGGCCGGGGGCATCGTGTTCCGCATCGACCCCCGTGCGGATGTGGAAGGTGATGCCGGCTACCGGATCGTGATCGGCAACGGGCGCATCGAAGTGACTGCGCGTGCGTCGCGCGGATTGTTCTACGGCGGTGTCACGCTGTGGCAGTTGTTGACGCCCGATGCGACACGCGCTTCGCCCGCACGGGTCGCGGACGGCGTCATCGTCGATCATCCCCGCTTTGCATGGCGCGGCCTGATGCTGGATTCGGCACGGCACTTCCAGAGCGTCGCCGACATCGAGCGGCTGCTCGACTGGATGTCGCTGCAGAAGCTCAACGTATTCCACTGGCACTTGACCGATGACCAGGGGTGGCGGCTCGAGGTTCCGGCGTATCCGGAATTGACGAAGATCGGCGCCTGCCGCAAGGCCGTCGGGCCGGACGCGGCGCTGACCGGTGGCCCCGACAAGCCTTACTGCGGTTTCTACACTGAAGCCGATGTGCGGGAAATCGTCCGTTACGCGGCGGAACGTTTCATCACGGTGGTGCCGGAAATCGATGTGCCGGGCCATTCGCAGGCCGCGATCGCGGCGTATCCGTGGCTGGGCGTCACCGGCAAGCAGCCGCAGGTCGGCACCGACTGGGGCATCAATACCTGGCTGCTGGCCCCCGATGCGCGCACCCTGAAATTCCTCGATGCCGTCTTCGACGAGGTGATGCAGCTGTTTCCGTCGAAGTACATCCACATCGGCGGCGACGAGGCGGCCAAAGACCAGTGGCAGGCATCGCCCGTGGTGCAGGCGCACCTGAAAAAGCTTGGGCTCCAGAACATGGACCATCTGCAGGGCTGGTTCACCACGCAGGTCGCGAACTACCTCGCCGAACATGGCCGTACCGCGGTGGGCTGGGACGAAATCCTGCAAGGCAAGATCCCGGCGTCGGCAGTCATCATGTCCTGGCACGAACCGTCCGGTGCGTTGCAGGCGCTGCAACAGGGCCACGACGTGGTGATGACGTCTTCGCCCACGCTGTATCTCGACCATTACCAGTCCAATCTTTCCGACGAGCCGCCGGGGCGGCCCGACGTGGAATCGCTTGCCGACGTGTACGCCTATGACCCGGTGCCCGAGGGCACGACCACGGGCGAAGCGCAGCACATTCTGGGCGTGCAGGCCAACCTGTGGGCGGAATACATACCGACCTTCGCGCGCGTGCAGCATGCGGTGTTTCCGCGCATTGCCGCATTGGCCGAAGTGGCCTGGTCGCCGGCCGCGTCGCACGACTGGCACGGCTTCCTTGCGCGCATGCCGGCGGAGCTGGCGCGGTATCGCGCGCTCGGCATCCGGTATGCCGACAGTGCGTTCGCGCCCGCGTTTGCGTTGCACGCCGGCGCCCGCGGAACCATCGATGTCACGCTGTCGAACCAGGCGGATTTCGGCAGCATCCGCTACCGCACTGGTGGCGGCGCGCCGGGCGCCGGCTCGACTGTGTATGCCAAACCGCTGGTGTTTCCGGCGGATTCGGCCACCACGCTGCGCGCGGCGACGTTTGCGACAAACGGGTTCAACGGGTTCGAGCTGGCCGCGCCGCGTACCCAGGTCGTCAGCGCGGCGGCGTTGCTGACGCGCGACAGTAACCAGCTGGAGACCTGCGGCAAGCCGCAGATCGTGCTGCGGTTGGAAGACGATCGCCCGCTGGACGGTCCGCGGCCGGTCTACCGGATCGACATCGCCAACCTGTGCTGGCAGTGGAAGGACGCGTCCCTGGATGACGTCAAGCGCATCGCGTTGACGGTCGGCAACCTGCCGTGGAACTTCGCGCTGTGGAAAGATGATGCCAGCGTGGTGGTCCGGCCTACGGCCACGCCGGCCGGCGAAATCCAGGTGCACCTGGATGCCTGCGATGGCCCGCTGCTGGCGACGCTGCCGCTGGCGAAAGCCGCGCAAACGAAACTGCAGACGACCCTGACCGCGGACATCCCGGCCACGCACGGTCGGCACACGCTGTGCGTGTTCGCGACGGGCGATCCGCGTGCCGGGTTATGGGCCTTGGGCAAAATCGAGTTACTGAAAAAACTGGCCCACTGAAACCGATTCCGGGACTGCCTGCGCGTTGGGCGCAGGCAGTCCCGGAATGACCAGCAAGTTTCGAGGCCGCTGGCGGCGCCGGGCGGTACTGGCAGCTTCCTCAGCGCCGTCATCCCGGAGCGACCTGCCATGCAGGGCGAACCCGGGATCGGTTTCGGGGTACGCAGGCCGAACGGTCACGCCTTCAGCAGGCCCACCTTGCGGCCGACCTTGGTGAACGCCGCGATCGCGCGATCGAGATGCTCGCGCGTGTGCGC
>JAICHS010000111.1 GCA_025924775.1 Rhodanobacteraceae bacterium | reverse complement strand
TGGTCCTGGCGCGGCCCCCAGGCCAGCAATGGCCCTTGCTGGTCCAGCCTGGATTGCAGTTGGGCCTCGGGCACCCGCAGCGTCGAGAAATCCGGCGGGTCGCCCAATGGCTGGTTGGCAGCCTTGCCCAGCCAGCGCTCGAGACTGGCACGCGCCGCGTCCACAGCGGCATCCGCCGCATCGATCTGGTTGGCGAGCGCCTCGGCATCTGCACGCGCGGCCAGCGCATCCGTGGCCGCGCCGGTCCCGCCGGCAAGTCGTGCCCTGCTGGCTTCGATGGCAAGTTGATCCGGGCCGCTGAGTTGCTTCAGCAGCGTGTGTTCCTGCTGGGCTGCCCACAGCCCGACCCAGGCGCGCGCCGCAGCTTCCTTGGTCGCAAGTCGCAGGCTCACCTCGTCGGCGTCGGCCAGTTGCACATCGGCTTGGGCGACTTTTTTTTCCGCTTGGCGCTTGGCGTACGAAGGAATTTCCTGCGTAAGGCCGACCTGGCGCATGGTCATGTCGTCGGCCGCCGCATTGAAGGCTTGCGGCCCTGTCACGGCGAGGTTATTTATGCCCGCGACCAACATGGGGTCAGGCAGACGACCGGCGCGGACCGCGTCCTGCTGCGCGGCTGAGATGCGGTATTGGCTGGCCTGGACCTGCGGCGCGCGGGATGCGGCGATGCGGGCGGCATCCTCGAGGCTGAGCGGCGAGCCGGTGACAGCATCGCGCGTGGTCGGCGATGCTTGCAAAGCAGACACCGTCGGTGTCAGTCGCAGACGCGACGGCGCAACGTCTTGCGCCGTACTGACGGGCGACGCGAGCAGCAGCGCCAGCGGGGAAAGCAGCAGAATGCAAGGCGCGAGCGCGCGCCACGGCAACGGGAAAATACGCATATGACCTCCGGAAACAAGCGAGCACAGCCACGCAACGCGGCCACGGGATCACTTGCGGAGGTCTAGATCAGAAGTATCCGGAATTGCAGCGCGGGCGGGATGCCGGATAGTCGCCACGCTGCGGCACGCGCGCTTTGCGCGCTTGCCGCGGACAAAGTGCCCAGCGTCAACGAAGAAGCCGGCAGCAATGCCGGCATCAGCAGCGGCGGCACAACCGGCGCATGCAGGGCGGGCGTGGTCACCGGCTGCTGCGAACAATGCGCCGAACACAAGGCCGGCGACTGTTCGGCCTGCACCATCGGCATCCCTTCGCAATGCGCCGCCATCGCCGCGGCGCGCGGTGGCATGTCCGCGCTTGAACACACGTACGCGGCCAGGGCCGTCTGCTGGAACAGCAGCGCCACTGCTGCCAGCAAAGCCAGTCGCAGCCGGTTACGTCGCGTAGTTTTCATGCAGCACCGCATGGCGGAAGTGTAATACAGCCCGTTCGGACATTCGCGTGATCACGCTCAAGTCCCACAACCTTTGCCCAGGTGACGGTTCCCTCGATTGAACGACTGCTCCTCACTGCCCGCCGGATCGTTGCGATTCCCAGCGGATCGCAACGATCTTCCAGGCGCCGTCGATGCGCTTCAGCTGCATTGCTTCGCGGTTGCGCAATGCGAAGGGTTTCTCTTTTTGGACGGCGGTGATTTCACTGTCGCTAGCCACTTGGGCGCCATCGCCCATCGTCATGGATGCACGCGACAGCAGCTTGACGTCGGACTTCTTGAGAAACGCGATGTCTTCGGCGAGATGATGCGCCGCGTACGCATCGCGGCTTTGGGTTTCACCGTCTTCGGTGACTTGCGCGTCGGGCGCCAGCAACGCCAAGGCGGCCGTGCGGTCGCCGCGCTTGAGCGCATCGTGAAACTTCTGGACGGCCGCTTCGGCCTCGGGGACAGCTCCAGGCTGCAACAGCGCCGAGGCGTCCATCGCAGATGCGTTGCCCACGCTCGTGCGCGTGTCCGCCATGCCTTGCATTCCGGCATGATCCGGCGGCTCGGCCACGGGGTCATGGTCATGCGTGTGGCTGTGCCCGGCCCCCTGCCCTCCCATGCCCATGTCCTCATCTGGTGGTGCCTTGGCCACGATGTCCTTGTACTGCTGTGGGGTCAGATCAGGCAGCTCCTGCAGGAAAGCAACCATGCTCCAGATCGTTTCGTCGTCGTGGCTGCCACCCCATGCCGGCATCGCACTCATCTTGATGCCGTGCTTGATCACCCAGAATGCATCCTTGGGGTCTACACGCACCTTCGAGAGATTTGGCGGCTGCGGGTACATGCCTTCGCGCAGCTCGGAATTTTCCTGGCCCGGCGTGAGGTGACAGCCCGTGCACATCGCCGCGTACTGACCGGCCCCCTTCAGGATCAGTTGCGGATCGTCAAGATTTGGCACCTTGATGTCTTCCGAACGCACGTGGATGGAACGGTCGCGCACGGTCTGCAAGGCGTTGTAGGTCAGGCGCCAGTGATGGTCGTCCGCGCCGACGTTATAGAGGCCCGAGTACGCGAAAATGCCAAGGCCGATCGCGATTGCTACCAGCACCGCGGTTACCACCAGAACGCGTTCAGTACGTCTTTTCATGGTCTCTTCCCCTCAGAACCAAAAACGGAGGCCGGCGACGAACTGCAGTTCGTCGGCGGATTCACCTTTCGCGCGCGCGAAATCGGCGGTGCGGCCGAACCGCTGCCGCCAGACCACGCCGATGTAGGGCGCGAATTCACGGCGGATTTCGTAGCGCAGCCGCACGCCCAGTTCGGCGTCGGACAACCCCGATCCAATGCCTCGCTGCGGATCGTCCTTGCCGTAGAAGTTCACCTCGAACTTCGGCTGCAAAACCAGGCGCTGCGTCAGCAGCTCCTCATACTCGAATTGCACGCGTGCGGCGGTGCGACCTTGCTGGCCCACGTAGAGCGTCGCTTCGGTGTCGAACCAGTAAGGCGCCAAGCCCTGTACGCCGAATGCGGCCCAAGTACGTTCCGGGCCCTCG
The DNA here is from genome assembly GCA_025924775.1 of Rhodanobacteraceae bacterium. Taxonomy (GTDB): domain Bacteria; phylum Pseudomonadota; class Gammaproteobacteria; order Xanthomonadales; family Rhodanobacteraceae; genus 66-474. The sequence continues at coordinate 4,343 of JAICHS010000111.1, read as the reverse complement.
CCGAAATCCTGGCGCACGCCGAGCTGCGTGCCCCAGTAACTGCTGATGGCGTGGTCCCACAGCACCTCCGTGCGCAGGTCTTCGAGCTTGCCGTCAGCGGATTCGCCTTCGACCTTCAGCCAGAGCTTATTGAAGTCCTCGCCATACCAGGCCTGCGCGTCGAGAAACCCAGCGTTGTTGCCGTGGTTGTCGTGTGCATACTCCAACTGGTCAATCAGCAGCATTCCGATTTTGGCATGATCGGACATCGCCATGCCCTGCATGTCGGTGTGGCGGTAGCCGTCCGAATAATCCGGGCTGCGCGCATCGGGCGGTGCCTTGCCGCCCTGCATCGAAGACATCTCCATGCCTTCCATCGATGACGTGTTCATGTCTTGCATGTGCATGCCTTCGGCGAGACCGATCGGCTTGGGCCGGGTACCGATCATGTTGCCGGAACGCAGGTGCTGGATTTTCGCGGACCGTGATGGATTCGATTGCGTCCCGTGCATTGCCATTCCCTGCATCGAGGGCCCCTCCGTGCCGTGCATGGAGTGACCGCTCGAGGATGCAGACGCGGGCGCCGAAGCGGGTCGGGACTTCTGCGGGGATGGCATGTGCAGGCCGTGCATGGTTGACATGTCCATGCCTTGCATGACTCGAGCAGACGACGCCGGTGCCGGTGTCGAAGACGAGCCGGCTGGCTGCGACATCTGCATGCCCTGCATCGCGTCCTGTTGCGCCGTGGCCGGAAACGCCAACACCAGCCCGCATCCAATCACCACGGTGCGTACCGAAGGCGATACCGCAAAAGCGCTCGTATTCATGCCGTCACCACCTCGCGGAACATGCCCGCTTCCATGTGGTAAAGCAGATGGCAGTGATAGGCCCAGCGGCCGGGGTTGTCGGCCGTCACCGCATAGGTCACGCGCTGCGCCGGCTGCACGTTGATGGTGTGCTTGCGGGCTATCACCTCACCTTGTGGGTTTTCCAGTTCACTGAAGATGCCGTGCAGATGGATCGGATGATTCATCATCGTGTCATTGCACAAGACGATCCGAAGCCGTTCGTTGGGCTTGAAGTGGATAGGCTTGGCATCGGAGAAACGCACGCCGTCGAACGACCACACGAAGCGCTCCATGTTGCCGGTGAGGTGCAGTTCGATTTCGCGACTCGGTTCGCGTGAGTCGAGCGGTCCCTCAACGGAACGCAGGTCGGCATAGGTCAACACGCGCCGACCATTGTCGCGCAGACCGACACCCGGATCGTCAAGGTCGGTGCGCGGCCAGTCCACGCGCATGTCCACGCCAGGGTTGTTGTATTCGGTGCGTGCGTGATGCGCCTTGATCATGCCGGCCGGCGCAAGCAAACTGCGTTCCATCCCGGTCTTCGATCCATGTGGTATGTCTTGCATCGAGGACATGGGGTTGCCCGGCATCGCGCTGTGCTCGGTGCCATGTACGCCCGACGTGCCATGGCCCTCAGCCATTGCACCCATCATGTCCACCATGGTGAGCGTTGGCACTGCATCCATCATCGGCACTTCGGCTTCCATGCCGGGCCGGGGACTAAGCGTGCCGCGTGCGTAACCCGAGCGGTCGATGGATTGCGCGAAGAGAGTGTAGGCGCGGTCTTCCTGTGGCTGCACGATTACGTCGTAGGTTTCGGCCACGGCGATGCGGAACTCGTCCACTTGCACTGGATGCACATCCTGGCCGTCGGCCGAAATCACCGTCATCTTCAAGCCCGGAATGCGCACGTCGAAGTAGCTGTTGGCCGCGCCATTGATGAAGCGCAGCCGCACGCGTTCGCCGGGCCTGAACAGGCCCGTCCAGTTGCCGGCGGGCGTCGCGCCATTCATGAGGTAGGTGTAGGTGAAGCCGCTGATGTCGATTACATCGCGTGGACTCATACGCATGTGATTCCACGTCTCGCGGGCCTGCAAGGCGCCTTTGAGACCCAGCATCGAGCTGTCGCGGAGGAAATCCGGCAAAGTCAGTTCGTTGAAGTTGAAGTAATCGCTTTGTTTCTTGAGGATCGCGAAGATCCGCGCCGGATCGAGATCGGTCCAGTCGTTCAGCATTACCACGTAATCGCGATCGGTCGGATTGCGCTCGGGGCCGGCAGGCTCGATCACCAGCGGGCCGTAGGGGCCGTTCTGTTCCTGGAAGTGTGAATGCGAGTGGTACCAGTAGGTGCCGCTTTGCTTCACCGGGAAGCGATAGACGAAGGTCTCGCCGGGCGCGATGCCAGGGAAACTGATCCCCGGCACGCCGTCCATGTCCGCCGGCAGGACGATGCCGTGCCAGTGGATCGAACTTTGCACCGGCAGCCGGTTGGTGACGCGCAGAGTGACGGTGGTGCCTTCGCGCCAGCGCAGGATCGGCGCCGGCAACTGGCCGTTGATGGTATGAGCGACGGTGGGATGGCCGGTGAAATTGGCTGGCGTGGAGCCGATTTCCAGGTTGAACTCGGTGCCCGACAGCACCTTTGGTGGGTCTGGGCGAGACGACGCCCATAGCCGATTGTTGAAGCCACCGAGCGCTGCGGCGGCACCGCCCAGTACCAAACCCTGGACAAAACGGCGACGCGGCAACTGCGGCGGTACGCCGGGTGGATGACGGTCCTGCATGTGAACTCCCGAGCAGCGCCAAGGCGCCGCATGCAATCAAAACGCGCGCCTGCTGCGAGTTTCACCCATCGGCAAACGCGAGCGAGCGGCGCCGAGCGCCGCGATCGGGAGTCAGGCAATCGGTGGTCGGAGCGGCGGCGCGATTTGGGTCTGCGCAGGAGCGACATGGACGGGATCGAGCGCGGGCGCGTGCGGCGGCACCCAGGCCATGCCGAGATAGGGCACGCCGACAATGCCGTTGCACGGCGAAGCACAGTAGCAATGGCCGTTTGTGCAACAGCCATGGCCGTTGCCGACCGGATGCGCAGGCACGGGCTGCGCACCCGTGGATACGTGCCCCATTATCCCGTCGCAGTGCGTTCCGGAAGCCCCACCCATCACCATCGCCGTTTGCGTATTGCCGCCAACTGCCACCGCGAAAGGCTGCGCAAAAACATTGAACGCTAGCGCCGTCCACGCGAGCAGCGCCAGTGTAAGCAGGCTGCCAAAAAAGCGTGGGCGCGGACGGACCGAGCGGCGCATGCCAGACAGCGTAGTCTCGCCCCCGGCGGTCCGCAACTTGGAATGATTCCATGTACGTGGATCACTACTTCTTTTTCAGGGTCGGCGCGCGCGAACCGGTTGTCCCGGTCGTCCGCCTGGCGTACGGGTGCAGGATCTCACTATCCGGGCGACAACGATCGAAGCCCTTGGACGTGCTGGAGCTGCAGCAGCCGTTGCGCCGTGGGCTTGACGTTCGTCAGGCTGGTCGCTTCCATCGAATGGCATCGGCAGCCTTGTGCAGTGAACGGCCACTTCATGGTTTCCCGCACAATCAGCCAGTGGCATTGCAAGCCCGCAGAGCGCCCCCTAGTATCCTTCCCCATGTCTCGCGCCCCAGGTCCCCACCAGCCGCGCCACATGGAGCCGTTCCGTCGCTGGAACCGGCCACTAATCGTACTCTTCACGATCATCGCGGTCGGGTTTTGTGGGCTGGCCGCTGCCCAGGGGGCCAGCCACCGCGGGATCGAGCTGCGCATCGCGCACGCGCAGACGTCGGTCCAATCGAGCCCGACTCCGACGCCCGAAGCGCTGGACGACATTCGTGAACACGACCATCACCATAGCGGCAGTCCGCTCCAGGACCTGCTGACGCTCGGGCACACACATGCAGAATGCCCCTGCGCCGCTTCCGCCGTCGACGTCTTCGTCATCGGCGTTGTTCCCGACACCACGCTCGTGGTGAGACGAGAGGCCGAGCGTCGACAGGATGGCCCCTCGGGCTCCCCGTTCCGACCTCCGATCGTTTAACTCCCGACGCATCGGCCGCAACCTGCGGCTCCTGAACCGCGCGCCCGCGTGCGGCGTTCGTTCGTCGTCTGGAGTCCACCTTCCATGTTTCGCCTTGCCTTGTTCGTCCTGGCCATGCTGGTCATGCCAGGCGTGGCCCTTGGCCAGACCCCACCAGCAGCCACGCCGTCCGCCTCCCAAGCCACTTCCCTCACCCTCAGCGACGCCGTCGGCCGCGTGCTGCATGGCAATCCTGCACTGCAGGCTGCGCAGTTCACGCTGCGTGCGCAGGACGCGCGTCGCGATCAGGCTGTGTTGAAGCCTGCCTGGCACGCCACGCTCGAAGCCGAGAATTTTCTCGGCAGCGGCAGCCTGCGCAACGGACGGGCGCTCGAGACGACGTTGCGTCTCGGCACCGTTATCGAGCGCGGCGGCAAGCGTGCGAGCCGCATCGATCAGGCGG
>JAICHS010000110.1 GCA_025924775.1 Rhodanobacteraceae bacterium | reverse complement strand
TCCTCGGCGATGTGGAACCCGAGCGGCGCGAAGCGCGCGAGGAAGCGCGCGACCCGCAGGATACGCACCGGATCCTCGGCGAAGGCGGGCGACACGTGGCGCAGCACCCGCGCACGCAGGTCGCGTTCACCGCCGTAGGGATCGACCAAGGTGCCGGCCTCGTCGCGCGCCATCGCGTTGATGGTGAGGTCGCGGCGGGCCAGGTCGTCTTCCAGCGTCACGTCGGGCGCGGCGTGGAACGCGAAACCATGGTAGCCCGGCCCGGTCTTGCGTTCGGTGCGCGCGAGCGCGTATTCCTCGCCAGTGTCGGGGTGCAGGAATACCGGGAAATCCTTGCCCACCGGCTTGTAGCCGCGCGCCAGCATGGTTTCCGGGGTTGCGCCAACCACCACGAAGTCGCGGTCGCCGTGTGCCCGGCCCAGCAGCGCATCCCGCACCGCGCCGCCGACCAGGTAGATGCGCGGCGTGATTGTCGGCACTAGGCTTCCTGGGTCATGCGTGACGCGTCGAGCAGGTGCGCGCGCGCGTGGCTGCCCAGCAACACCGGCAGCATGGCCGCGAAGCGGCGCGGTGTGATGCCGAGTTGGGCGAAGCCGTTGTGGGTGCCGACGGAGTCGACGCCAAGCGAATGGAAGTTGTCCAGCGAGAAGGGCTTGCCCGGGATCCACTCGGCGACGATGGCCTGCAGGCGGCCCAACGCTCCCGGCAGTGGCAGCACCATCCGACGCAGCCCGGCGGCGTCGCGGATCATCCGCACGATTTCCGCCAGCTCCAGCGCGTCCGGCCCGTACAGCTCGTAGATCTTGCCGATGCTGGCGCGCTGGTGCAGGCATTGGCGGATCGCCCCGGCGACATCCCCGACGTACGCCGGCGCGAATTTCGCGTGTGGCTGTGCAACCGGCAGCAATGGCCCCGCGCGCAGCAGTCGCAGGAACCGGAACACGAAGCTGTCGTCCTCGCCGTACACCACGCTGGGACGGTAGATGGTCCAGTCCATGCCGGAATTGCGCACCTGGGCTTCGGCCTCGCCGCGCGTCTTCAGGTACTTCGAGACGCGGTTGCCGGCGTTCAGCGAGCTCATCAAATGGATGCGGCGGATGCCCGCCTGCCGGCACGCCGCGATCAGCGTCGCGGTGAGATCGACGTGCGCATGGGTGAACGTGGCGCCGCCGGTTTCGTTGAGGATCCCGACCAGGTTCACCACCGCGTCGTGGCCGGCGATGTGTTTCTCGAGCGTCGCACGGTCGTACACGTCGGCGCTGATGCTGCGCACGTTTGGCAGCACGTTGATGGCGCGTCCCTGCTCGCGGTTGCGGCTGAGCACGGTGATGCGATGGCCGTCGCCGGCCAGGGCGGCCAGCAAGCGGCTGCCGATGAAGCCGGTGCCGCCGAGCACGACGAAGCGTTTGGGAGTCATGGTGAGGTTTTCCCTGGGGTGGCGACCGCCGCAGTGCTGGCGGCGGGTGCCGGTGGTGCCGCGTGGCACACGACCTGCTTGCGCGCCGGGTCGGCCGACGGATCGTAGGGCGTGCCGATCGCCGGCAGGCGCGTGGAGACCGGCAGCGGCTGGCCGTGCAGGCGCCAGCCATAGAGGGTGGCGAACGACATCACGCGGGTCACGTAGTCGCGGGTTTCGTTGAACGGAATGCTGAGGATGAAGGCCTCGGGATCGAGGTTGCCGCGCGCGTCCACCCAGCGCTGCGCGTTGCCCGGACCGGCGTTGTAGGCGGCCGACGCCAGCCATGGGCTGCCGTTGAAGCGCGTGGCCAGGTTGGCGAGGTACTGGGTGCCGAGCGGGATGTTGATGGCGGGATCGTACAGGCTGGCGCCGCCGTCATACGGCAGTCCGCTGCGGCGCGCGACCAGCGTGGCGGTGCCGGGCAGCAATTGCATCAGCCCGCGCGCATCGGCACCAGAGCGTGCGTCGGTCTGCCACGCGGTTTCCGCGCGGATGATCGCGAACGCCCAGGCCGGGTTGATGCCCGCGTTGCGTGCGGACTGGATCACGCGTTGCTTGTCGGCCAGCGGGAAGCGCAGCGCGTAGTACTTGAGGTCGCCGGATTTGCCGAACGCGAACACCGCGCGATCGACCCAGCCGCGGATTGATGCGAGGTTGGCCGCCTGCAGCTGTTGCGCGGGCGTCAGGTTGGCGAAGGCGCGGTTCCACTCGCGGCGCGCGCTGGGCAGCATGTCGAGCGCGAAGAATTCGAAGGCGCGGGTCAGGCCGGGATCGGCTTCGACCTGTTGCAGCGCCGCCGGATCGGCGGCCACGTCCGCGGCGCAGATCGAATACGGCAGGTTGGCCTGGTCGGCGGCCAGGAACCCGTAGAACGTCGCCTGTTGCGCGAGCGCGGAATAGCCATCCAGCGCGGCGGTCGTGTGGCCCAGTTTTTGCGCGACCCGCGCCTTCCAGTAGCGCCATTCGTCGTGTTGCATTTCATCGGGCGTCAACGCGTCGATCGCGGCCTGGGCCGCCTGCCAGTCGCCCTTGGCCACCGCCGTGCGCACACGCCACTCGCGGGTGGCGTCGGTCTGCGCCGCGGGCGGCAGCGCGGCCAGCCGCGCGATGGCGTCGGGGCCGAAATCGACCGCGTTGTACAGTGCCAGCGCCGCCAGCACGTCGTCACGCGCGTCCGGGTCGAACTTGAATTGCCGCGACAGGGCCTGCCAATACGTTTGCGCTTGCGCGCTGTCGCGACGCGCCATGCGCACCAGGGCGCGGCCCACCGCTTCGCGGTTGCGCGGCGTGTCGGTGAAGCTGGTGGCTTGCCTCAGCAGGGTCGTCGGCGAACGCAGGGCGTCGGCGATGCGTTGCGCGGAGGTTGCATCGGCCCCGCCCAGCCACTGCGTGGACTGCTCGACCGTCGCGGCCTTGCCCGCGTCGGCGGCGCGTTCGATGCGGGCCCACACGCGTGGTGGCGTCAACAAACCCTGCGTGAAGGCGGCGGTCAGGACCGGCGCGCACGCGGATGGCAGGCTGGTCTGCTGCCAAAGTGCGGCGAGGTCGCGGTCGAAATCGAGCGGCTGGCCGTCGGCCAGGGTTGCCTGCAGTTCATCGCAGGTCAGCGTGTCGCCAAGCCCCGGCTGGTAGAAATGCCGGAACGCCGGCCAGTCCTTCTGCTGTGCCAGCCAGCCCAGCTCGGCACGGCGCAGCTGGTCGGCCGGAATCATCCCCGCGTAGCGTTGCAGGTAGGCGTCCACGTCCGCGCGGCTGGCGGTCTGGATGTCGTGCTGCAGCGCGGCTGCCTCAAGGTAGGGATAGAGCGGATAGGTTTCGAGGCCCTGCGCCAATGGGCGCCAGGCCTGCTGCCCGTTCTGCGCGGCGGTGTAGGCGGCCCGGAAGGCGTCGCGCTGTTGCGCGAGCGTGGGCGTTTGCGCCAAACCGCACTGCGCTGCGATGCCGAGTACGAGGACGGCGATGCCGCGCATGCATGCACGCACGCGGCGGCGCGCCGGAAGTGACGTGGTCATGGCTGTAATTCTAGACGATGTGCGCGTCGCGGTTCCCGCGCACGCTGTCCGTGTGGCGTATGAACCGCGGGTGGGCTTTCAGGCCGCCTGCAGCATCGGCTGGGGCAGGCGCAGCTCGGCCGCCAGCGGCAGGTGGTCGGAGAACGCCGCGGGCAGCGTCCACATGCGCTCGACCGCGATGCCCGAGGTGACCAGGATGTGGTCGATTGCGCGCTGCGGGTGCCAACTTGGAAACGTTGGCGACGGATGCGCGGGCGGCGCCAGCGCGGTGTGCGCGAACAGGCTGCGCAGTTCCGGGCTGTCGGGCGGGCAGTTGAAGTCGCCCATCAGCACCGCGTGCGGGCGGTCGTGCAAAAGATCGGCGATGAAATCGACCTGGCGCGCGCGCGACTGGGTGCCCAGCGACAGGTGCGCGACCGCCACGGTCAGCGCGTCGCGACCCTCGCCGTAGCGCGCCAGCAATACCCCGCGCCCACGCAGGCGTCCCGGCAACGGGTAGTCCAGCACCTCGTCGGGCTGGCTGCGGCTGATCAGGCCGTTGGCGGTGTGCGACACACTGGAAACCTTGCGGTTGGGCTGGTGGCTCCAGTAGGGCAGTCCCGAGGTTTCCGCGAGATAGCGGGTCTGGTTGAGAAAGCCCGAGCGTATGCTGCCCGCATCGACTTCCTGCAAGCCAATCACGTCGAATTGGGCGATGGAGTGCGCGAGGCGATCGAGGTTGCCGAGCTTGTACTTGCCAGGCAGCACCGCACCCCAGCTGCGGGTGAAGTATTCGCTGTAGCGCTGGACGCTGGCGCCCGCGAGGATGTTGCAGCTGAGTACGCGCAAGACCCCGGCGCCGGACGTAGCGGCGTTTTCGACATTCATAAGGTCAGCCTAGCACTTTGTCGCGCGCGCCCGCGTGTGCCGGAACGCAGGCCCGGCAACCGGTTGTGCGATCAGGGTTTTGCGGCGTCCTGCGCCATCCACAACCCGACCTGCTGCAGTTGCGCATAGCTGTCGATGTCCGCGCTGCGCATCAACGCGACGAACGGCGCGTCCTTGGCGTCACTGGCGCGTCGGCCCACCACCAGCATCGGGGTGGCGTCGATGCCCCAGGCCATCTCGGTTTTCTGGTCGGCCGCCATTTGCTGCATGGTTTCAGCGTTGGTCGCCGCCGCCATGAATTTGGCTTTGTCCACGCCCTGGCGGGCATAGAAATTGGCCAGGTCGGTCAGTGAGTTGAGCGGGTAGTGCTCCAGCATGGCCTGGAAAACCTTGTCGTGCGTTTGCTGCAGCACACCCAGTTGGCGCGCCGCGTAGAACGCCTGCGCGAACGGCATCCAGGATGCGTTGAACACCGCCGGCATGTACCGGACCTGCGTATTTTTTGGCAGCTCCGCGCGCAGCTTGTCCATGTACGGCGCAAATTCGGCGCAGTGCGGACAACCGTAGGAAAACACCTCGACCACTTCCACCGCTCCGGTGGGCGCGGCTTGCCCGGCGGGCAATGCCAGCTTGACGTATTGCTTGCCCTCGGTGAACGCGGTGGTGACGGCCGGCGCCGGTGTGGCCGCCGCGGCAGGTGCTGCGGACGTCTCGCTGTCGTTGTGCGCGGAGCACGCAGCCGCCAGCACCAGGCCGCAAGCCAGCAGTACCCCACGGATCAGGCGCGGCATGCTCATGTCACTTGGCCTTCTTTGTCGCAAGTTCCTTGTTGACCAAGTACAGCGCCAGATCCACGGCCTGCTGTGCGCCCTTGGCCGAAGCCGGGGTCAGCCGCCATTTGCCGTCGATCACGAGGGTTGGCGTGCTGTCCACGCCCCAGGCCACGATCTGCTGGTCGGCGCGCTTCATCTGCAGGTTCACCGCGAACGAATTGGCGGTGGCGACGAACTGGTCCGGCTTGGCGCCGAACTTCCCGTAGAACTTCGCGACGTCCTCGATCTTGGGCAGGTTGGCCGCGGCCTTGGGTGTCTGGGTGGCGGGGTCGTACGTCTGCAGGGGACCGTTCGGCCCCCAGATGGCCTTGAACACCGCGTCGTGCGACTGCGGGTTGTCCAGTCCCAGTGCCTTGGCGGTGAAATAGGTGCGCTGGAACACCGGCCAGTCCTCGTTGGCGTGCCAGCTGGCCGGGATGAACTCGAGTACCGTGCCGGCGGGCAGTTCGGCGCGCAGCTTGTTGATGTAGGGCTCGAATTGGTTGCACGCGGGGCAGGCGAACGAAAACACCTCGGTCACCACCACCTTGTCGGGCTGGTCGGTCGGCTGTGGGTTGGGGATCGCGAAATACTGCTTGCCTTCGGTCGCCTGCTGCGGCGTCTGCGCGCAGGCGAAGCCACCGATGGCGGCCAACAGCAGGAATAGGGCGGTGCGCTTGATCATGCTGGAAACCCTGTCGAAGTCACGGACGATGTGCGGCAGGTTGCCGCACGAACCCAGAATTGACCGCGCTATGCGCGGACGGTTCAATCGATGTTGTTGGATTTGGGCGCAGACGAGGCCGCCGGTGCGGCCGCGTGCAGGCCCTCGACATAGCTCGACACCGCCGAAATATCCTGTTCGGTCAGGTGCTGCGAGATCGCGGGCATGATCTTGGCATGGGCGTCGCTGCCCCAGGTGGTGCCATCGTGCCAGGCCTGCAGTTGCTTCTGGACGTAATCGGCGTGCTGGCCACCGATGTTGGGCACGCGCCAGCCCGGGTTGCCGGCGCCGTCCGGCCCGTGGCAGGCCATGCACGCCGGGATGCCGCGGCTGGTATCGCCTTCGCGGTACAGCTTTTCGCCCGCACTGGCGAGCTTGGCATCGGCCACGCCAGGCAGGCGCTTCTGTGACGCAAAATACGCGCCGACGTCGTGCATGTCCTGCGGCGACAGCGTCGCGGCCATGCCCGCCATGATGGCGTTGACGCGCACACCGCTTTTGAAGCGCATCAACTGGGTGACGATGTATTGTTCGCTCTGGTCCGCCAGTTTCGGATACTGCGCATCGGTGGAGTTGCCGTCCATGCCGTGGCAGGCGCCGCAGGCGGCGGCCTTGGCCTGGCCCGCCTTGGCATCGCCCGGCTTGGTCGGCGTGGCTTCGAGCTTGGTGAACTCGGCTTCCGCGGTGGCGCCTGCGCTTGCGGCGCTGGCCGGGGCCGCAGTGCTGGCACTCGCGGCGGGTGCGCTGGCGGCCGCTGCCGGTTCGGCCTTCTGGGGGCCCGCCTGCGGGGCCGACAACGCCATCGCGATCGGCGCCGCGGCGGCAAGCATGACTACGACAGCTGCTGAGCGCCGAAAACCCATAGAATCCTCTCTTTCCCGTAAGGCGTGAGCGCCGGCGCAACTGCCAGCACGAACTGCGGGATTATCGCCGCGACGGGAAAGGTGGTCAAACGTGCAGACATCCGACAATCCCTTGCGGGGCGCCGCGTTCGTGCTGGCGGCGCACCGTCTCGACCAGTTGCCGCCGGATACGGGCGCCGAGGTTGCCTTCGCGGGGCGTTCCAACGCGGGCAAATCCAGCGCCCTGAATGCGCTGGCCGGGCAGGCGGCGCTGGCGCGCACCAGCAAGACGCCCGGCCGCACCCAGCAGCTGGTGGTGTTCGCGCTGCCCGACGGCCGCCGGCTGGTGGACCTGCCCGGATATGGCTACGCCAAGGTGCCGCCCACCCTGCGCGGGCACTGGAAGCGCGAGATCGACGCCTATTTGCGTGGCCGCCACTGCCTGCGCGGTCTGGTGCTGATCGCCGACATCCGGCATGCGCCGGCTGCGTTCGACCGCCAGATGCTGGCATTCTGCGCCGCCATCGGGATGCCCTGC
>JAICHS010000109.1 GCA_025924775.1 Rhodanobacteraceae bacterium | reverse complement strand
GGCGTCGGCCTCGGCGGCAGCGTACAAAAGCTGTTCTATTTGCCGGAAGCGCACACCGATTTCATCCTCGCGGTGATCGCGGAAGAACTTGGCTTTGTCGGCGTGCTGTTCGTGCTGGCGTTGTTCGTCCTGTTGGTCGGGCGCGGCCTGCAGCTGGGGTTGCGCGGCGTGGAGGTGGGCCAGCATCGCGCGGGCTATGTCGCATTCGGCATCTCGCTGATGATCGGCCTGCAGGCACTGGTATCGGTGGGCGTGAACCTGGGCGTGCTGCCGACCAAGGGCCTGACCCTGCCGCTGATCAGTTCGGGCGGCTCCAGCACCCTGATGACCTGCGTGATGCTGGGCGTGCTGCTGCGCGCCGCTTATGAAATCCATCGCGCCGAGGATGCGCGCCGCATGGCGACGCGCCGCCTTGGCGGTTCGCCCGAACCGCTGCTGGCGGCGCGGGCACGCAGCGAGCCGACGCTCGACAAGGTACGCGCATGAATCGCGAACAGGCGCCCGTGCTGATCATGGCCGGTGGTACCGGTGGCCATATTTTCCCCGGCCTCGCGGTGGCCGCGGCGCTGCGTGCGCGCGCGGTGCCGGTGTTGTGGCTGGGCGCGCACGGAGGCATGGAAACCCGCATCGTGCCCGCGCATCAAATCGAGTTGCACACGGTGGCGGTCAAGGGGTTGCGTGGCAAGGGCTTCGGCCGCCGCATCCTGGCGCCATGGATGCTGCTGCGGGCGCTCGTGGGGGCGTGGCGCGTACTGCGTGAAGCGAACCCGCGCAGCGTGCTGGCGCTGGGCGGTTACGTGGCCGGCCCGGGCGGTATCGCCGCGTGGCTGCAACGGCGGCCGCTGCTGGTGCACGAGCAGAATCGCGTCGCGGGTTTCACCAATCGCACGCTGGCACGCTTTGCGCGCAAAGTGATGCAGGGCTTTCCCGATGCGTTCCCGGCGCGGCTGCACGCGGAATGGACGGGCAATCCCGTGCGCGCGGAAATCGCCACGCTGCCCGCGCCCGCCGCGCGCCTGTCCGGCCGCGCCGGCGCGCCGCGCTTGCTGGTGCTGGGTGGCAGCCTCGGTGCGCGCAGCTTGAATCTGGGTCTGCCGCAGGCGCTGTCGCTGATTCCCGCCGAGCGTCGACCGGAAGTGCTGCACCAATGCGGCGCCGCGCACGTCGAGGCAACGCGGGAGGCCTACGCGCGCGCCAATGTGGACGCGCGCGTGGAACCGTTCCTCGCGGACATGGCGGCAGCGTACGGCTGGGCTGACCTCGTGGTCTGCCGCGCCGGCGCGTTGACGCTGGCGGAACTGGCGGTGGTGGGTCTGGGTGCAATCCTGTTGCCGTTCCCGCATGCGGTGGACGATCACCAGACAAAAAACGCGGAAGGCTTCGTCGCGGCCGGCGCGGCCGAGCTGGTGCAGGACCGCGACTTCGATGCCACGCGTTTCGCCGGGATGCTCGAACGCCTGCTGCGCGATCCGGTCAAGCGCCTCGCGATGGCCAGCGCCGCGCGTGCGCTGGCCAAACCCGACGCCGCCGACGTGATCGCGCAGCGTTGCCTGGAGGTGGCCGCATGACGCCGCATCGCCTGCCGCCGCACGGCGACATCATGCAGGGCTTCCGCCGGGTGCACTTCATCGGCATCGGCGGCGCGGGCATGAGCGGCATCGCCGAGGTGCTGCACACGCTGGGCTACGACGTGTCGGGTTCCGATCGCGTGGCGTCGCCGGTCACCGAGCGGCTGGCCGGCATGGGCGTGGATGTCGCCATCGGCCACGACGCAGCGCACGTCGCCAGCGTGGACGCGGTGGTGGTGTCCAGCGCGATCAAATCCGACAACCCCGAGCTCAAGGCGGCCGAAGCGCGCCGCATCCCGATCGTGCCGCGCGCCGAGATGCTGGGTGAATTGATGCGCTTCCGGCGCGGCATCGCGGTCGCGGGCTCGCACGGCAAGACCACCACCACCAGCCTCACCGCCAGCGTACTGGCCGAGGCCGGCTACGATCCAACCTTCGTGATCGGCGGCCAGCTGCTGTCGGCCGGCGCCAATGCGCGGCTGGGGGCGGGCGCCTACCTGGTGGCCGAAGCGGACGAATCCGATGGTTCGTTCCTGAAGCTGTCGCCGGTGATCGCGGTCATCACCAACATCGACGCGGACCACCTTGACCATTATCACGAAGACTTCGCGGAGCTGAAACAGGCTTTCGCGGACTTCCTGCACCGGCTGCCGTTCTACGGCCTCGCGGTGCTGTGCGTGGACAACCCGGAAGTGGCCGAGCTGGCGCAGCGCACCGCGCGCTCGACCCTGACCTACGCGATCGAACGCGCCGCCGATGTGCGTGGCGCCAACGTCCGTGCCGAGGGCGCGCGCACGCACTTCGACCTGTTGCTGCCGGGCCAGCCGACCCTGCCCATCACCCTGAACCTGCCGGGGCGCCACAACGTGCTGAACGCGCTGGCCGCGGCCACGATCGGCTGGCACCTCGGCATCGAACCCTACGCAATCGCACGCGCGCTGGAGCAATTCCAGGGCGTGGGCCGGCGCTTCCACATCAACGGCGAGTTCCCGATCGACCACGGCAAGGTGATGCTGGTGGACGACTACGGCCACCACCCGCGCGAGTTGGCCGCGGTGATGCAGGCCGCGCGCGACGGCTGGCCGGGCCGGCGCCTGGTGATCGCCTTCCAGCCGCATCGCTATACCCGCACCCGCGATCTGCTGGACGATTTCGCCGGGGTGCTGAGCGAGGCCGACGTGCTGGTGCTGACCGATGTGTACCCGGCCGGCGAGGCCCCGATCGCCGGCGCCGACGGACGCGCGTTGGCGCGTGCGGTGCGCGCGCGCGGCAAGGTTGATCCGGTGTTCATCGAGCACCCGCGTGAACTGGGCGCCACCTTGCCGGCGTTGTTGCGCGACGGCGACCTGGTGCTGCTGCTGGGCGCCGGCGACATCGGCGCGGCCGCCGCGGAACTGGCCCGGCGTGGTGATCTCAAGACGGAGGCTGCCGCATGAACACGCAAGCCGTGATGCGACGCGTCACTGATCCGCACGACTTCGGTCGCGTGGCGGTGGTGATGGGCGGCAGCTCGTCCGAGCGCGAGGTGTCGCTGATGTCTGGCAAGGGCGTGCTGGATGCGCTCCAGGGCCGCGGCGTGGACGCGCACGCGGTTGACGGCATCCCGGCGCTGCTCGAGGCCGTGCGCGGCGGCCAGTTTGCGCGCGTGTTCAACATCTTGCACGGCCAGCATGGCGGTGGCGAGGACGGCGTGCTGCAGGGCGCGCTGGAAGCCTTGCACGTGCCTTGCACCGGCTCCGGCGTGCTGGGTTCGGCGCTGTCGATGGACAAGGTGCGCAGCAAGTGGGTGTGGGGCTCGCTGGGGCTGCCGACGCCCAAATTCCTGCCGCTGCCGCGCGGGGCCGACGTGCACGCAGCGGCCCACATGGTCGGGTTGCCGTTGATCGTCAAGCCGGCGTCGGAAGGCTCCAGCGTGGGCGTGTCGCGGGTGTTCGACGAGGCGGACTTGGACGCCGCGGTGGCACTGGCCGAGCGCTATCCCGGCGACCTGTTGATGGAAACCCTGATCCAGGGCGAGGAGTTCACGGTTTCGATCCTGAAGGGAGAAGTGCTGCCCAGCATCAAGATCGTGCCCAAGGGCGCGTACTACGACTACAACGCCAAGTACGTCGCCGAGGACACCCAGTACATCTGTCCCGGGCTTGCGGGCGCGGCCGAGGCCAACCTGCGCGCGCTGGCGCTGCAGGCGTTCGTGGCGCTGGGCTGCTCCGGCTGGGGGCGGGTCGACGTGATGCGCGACCGCGATGGCCGCAATTGGCTGCTGGAGGTCAACACCGCACCCGGCATGACCTCGCATTCGCTGGTGCCGAAGGCGGCCGCGGCCGCGGGCATCGACTATGCGGAACTGTGCTGGCGGGTGCTGGAGACGAGCTTTGACCAGGAGCGGGAAACAGGGAACAGGGAACAGGGCGTGGCGGGCGCTGGTTCTTCTTCCCGGTTCCCGGTTCCCGGTTCCCGCTCTTCGGACCAGGGAGGTGCAGCGTGAAAGGCGCCACCGCCCTGCGCCTGGGCGCCTGGATCATCGCGATCACGCTGGTCGCGTTGCCGGTGGTGGGCGTGTTGCAGGGCTGGTTCGCCTCCGACCGCTGGCCGGTGCGCGAGCTGCAGGTGCACGCGAGCTTCCGCCACGTCAGTGCGGCGCAGGTGCGCACCGCGGTGGCGCCGGCGCTGGGCGCCGGGTTCTTCGCGATCGACCTCGACAAGGTGCGCGACGGGATCGCGGCGCTGCCGTGGGTGGCCCGGGTCGTGGTGAGCAAGCACTGGCCGGACGCGCTGGACATCACCATCACGGAAATCGACCCCATCGCGCGCTGGGGCAACGGCGCGCTGCTGGGCCGCGACGGACGCATCTTCAAGGTGGCGGACGCGGGCGTGGTCAACGGGCTGCCGCAATTCAACGCGCCTGACGACCGGGTGGCCGACGTGTTGGCGTTCTATCGCACCGCGCAGGTCGACTTCGCCCCCTACAGCCTGCAGGTGGCGCGGGTGGACCTGTCCGCGCGCGGCAGCTGGACCCTGGCACTTTCCAATGCCGGCACGGTGACGGTGGGCGACCAGCAGCCCGACCAGCGCCTGGCGCGCTTCGTTGCGGCGCTGCCGGTGCTGATGCGCGGCCGCGGCGATGGCTTCGTGTACGCCGACCTGCGCTACAGCAACGGCTTTGCGGTGCGCTGGCCCGACCCCGCGCCCGCCTCCGACCTTCCCGCGAAACCTGCAAACGGTGACCCCCATGCTGCTGACGGAAACGTTTAGACCCATGAACCGCAAGAGTGACAAGAACCTCGTCGTCGGCCTCGACATCGGCACCTCCAAGGTGATGGCGATCGTCGGCGAGTACGTGCCGGGCGAACCGATCGAAGTGATCGGCTTCGGCAGCCACGCCTCGCGCGGGATGAAGAAAGGCGTGGTGGTCGAAATCGAATCCAACGTCACCTCCATCCAGCGGGCGGTCGAAGAGGCCGGGCAGATGGCCGGCTGCGACATCCGCTCGGTGTGTGCCTCGATCTCGGGCAGCCACTTGGAAACCCACAACTCGCGCGGCACCGCCGCGATCCGCGACCGCGAGGTCGCGGCCGGCGACCTTGACCAGGTGCTTGAATCGGCGAGCGCGGTCGCGATTCCGGCCGACCGCAAGGTGCTCTACAAGGAGCCGCAGGAGTACCGCATCGACGGCCAGGACGGCATCCGCCATCCGGTCGGCATGAGCGGCGTGCGGCTGGAGGCTGGGGTGCACCTGGTGACGGGGGCGGCCTCGGCGGTGCAGAACATCACCAAGTGCATCCAGCGTTGCGGCTTGGCGGTGGACGACCTGGTGCCCTCGGCGGTGGCATCGGCCAAGGCGGTACTGACCGACGACGAACGCGAACTGGGCGTGTGCGTGATCGACCTGGGCGCCGGCACCACCGACATTGCCATCTATACCCACGGCTCGATCCGCCACACCAAATCGTTGCCGGTCGGGGGCGACCAGGTCACCTCCGACATTTCCCAGTACGTGCAGACGCCCACCGCCAGTGCGGAAGAGATCAAGGTGAAGTACGGCTGCGCACTGGCGCAGCTGGCGCGCGGCGAGGAAACCATCCAGGTGCCCAGCGTGGGCGAGCGTCCGCCGCGGCGGCTGCAGCGGCAGGCGCTGGCGCAATCGATCCAGGCGCGCTACGAGGAAATCTTCGAGATGGCGCAGGACGAAATGCGCCGCTCGGGCTTCGAGAACATGCTGGCGGCTGGCGTGGTGCTGACCGGCGGCGCGGCGCGCATCGAGGGCGCGCAGTACCTGGCCGAAGAAGTGTTCCACAAGATCGTGCGGATGGGCTCGCCGCTGTACGTCACCGGCGCGACCGAGGTGATCGCCACGCCCGCCAATGCCGCCGGCGTCGGCTTGCTGCTGCATGGTTCGCGCGCGCCGGGCGGAAATCGCGTGATCGGCGGCGCGATGGGCGACAGCGTCGCCGGCGCGATCGGCAAGATGAAAGGTTGGCTGCACAGGAATTTCTGAATGTCCGGGGCAGGCCTTCCGAGGCCTGTCCGGACGCGATGGATCCGGGATGCACCTCGGGACGAGATGCAACCGGCGCGGCACCGCGGTGCCGCAACGCCCCGCAAGGGGTGGCTTGCCGAAACGGCGGGCGACTCAACGGCAGCATGACAATAGCGGCATGACTTTCAGCAGCATGGAGGACGGGCAATGTTTGAACTGGTAGAGCAACTCGCACCCAATGCGGTAATCAAGGTGATCGGTGTCGGCGGTGGTGGTGGCAACGCCGTCAGCCACATGGTCAATTCAGCCATCGACGGCGTGGAGTTCGTCTGCGCCAATACCGACGCGCAGGCGCTGAAGAGCTCCGGCGCACGCACCACGCTGCAGCTTGGCGAAACGGTGACCAAGGGTCTCGGCGCCGGTGCCAATCCCGAGATCGGCCGCCAGGCCGCGCTCGAGGATCGCGACCGGATCGTCGAAGTACTGGACGGCGCCGACATGGTGTTCATCACCTGCGGCATGGGCGGTGGCACCGGGACCGGCGCGGCGCCGGTGGTGGCGCAGCTGGCCAAGGAAAAGGGCATCCTGACGGTCGCGGTGGTGACCAAGCCGTTCCCGTTCGAGGGGCGCCGGCGCATGCAGGTGGCACTCAAGGGCATCGAGGATCTGCAGCAGTCGGTGGACTCGTTGATCACGGTGCCGAACGAGAAGCTGTTGACCGTGCTGGGTCGTGAAGTGACCCTGCTGAACGCGTTCAAGGCGGCCAACGACGTGCTGCAGGGCGCCGTGCAGGGCATCGCCGACCTGATCACCCGGCCGGGCCTGATCAACGTCGACTTTGCCGACGTGCGGACCGTGATGAGCGAAATGGGCATGGCCATGATGGGCACCGGCACCGCCCGCGGCGATGACCGCGCGCAGGCGGCGGCCGAGGCGGCCATCAACAACCCGCTGCTGGAAAACGTGGATCTGTCGGGCGCCTGCGGCATCCTGGTCAACGTCACGGCCGGACCGAACCTGACAATGCGGGAGTTCGACGAGATCGGCCGCGTGGTGCACGACTTCGCCAGCGAGGATGCGACCGTGGTGCTGGGCACCGCGCTCGATCCGGACCTGTCCGACGACGTGCGCGTCACGGTGGTCGCGACCGGCCTCAACCGTGCCGCCAAGGCGCTGCCGCGGACAATGGCCAAGCCGGAACTGGTCGAAATGCCGAAGCCGACGCGGGTCCTGCGCACCGGCACCGACAACGGCGTGGTGGGCTTTGCGGCCCAGCCAGAAGCCG